>JAILBX010000198.1 GCA_024680675.1 Lachnospiraceae bacterium
TCAGGCTCCCTTTGATTTTGACGTTTCGGTTAAGGATGTTTACAGTGGCTTGTATACGGGAGCAAGAGTGGCTCTTATTCCAAGGGAATACTTTTCAAACCCTGCCATGCTTATGGATTTCCTTTGTGAAAATAAGGTAACTACATTAATTTGGGCTGTTTCCGCCATGTGTTTTGTATCTATTATGAATGGCCTTGAATATAAAACCCCGGACAGAATAAATAAGATAATGTTCAGCGGAGAAATGATGCCTGTCAAGCAGCTTAATAAATGGAGAAAGTTTATCCCTCATGCCAGCTATGTAAATCTTTACGGGCCTACTGAGATAACCTGTAACTGCAGCTACCATATCCTTGACAGGGACTATGAAAAGAATGAGATCATTCCCATTGGCATACCCTTTAGAAATGAAAAGGTTTTTTTACTGGATGAAAAGGACAGGCTCATAAGGGAGCCTGAGCTTGAAGGAGAGATATGTGTATCCGGAAGCTGTCTGGCTTTGGGATATTATAAGGATAAGGAAAAGACCGACCGGGTTTTTGTACAGAATCCTCTGAATAAGGACTTTTATGAGAGAATATACAGAACCGGGGATATGGGAAAATATGATGAGGAAGGAAGACTCATATATACCTCAAGGAAGGACTTTCAGATAAAGCATATGGGTCAGAGAATAGAGCTTGGAGAAATAGAAGTGGCGGCAATGTCCATAGAAGGAAGTGATAGAGCCGCCTGTCTCTATGACAGTAAAAGAAAAAGAATATGTTTGATCTATTCGGGCAGCATAGAAAAGGAGGATCTATCTGAAAAGCTTCATTTGAAGCTTCCGCCATATATGATGCCCGGAAAAACAGTGAAGCTGTCTGAGCTTCCCCTGAATAAAAACGGGAAAATAGACAGAAAGGCTTTGGAGGAATATCTTTGATATGATGAAGGATGATCAATTAAGACAGATAGCTGAAAAATACTCTACCCCCTCCTTTGTTTTTGACGGAGAAGAAGCAGGGGCCAGGGCAGAGGAGATAAAAAAAATACTGAAAAGCTCCGGGAAAAAGGTAAAGCTTTGCTATTCCATAAAAGCAAACCCTTTTCTTATTCCCCTGCTTATGGATTTTGTGGATATGTTTGAGGTATGCAGTCCCGGAGAGCTTGAGATATGCAGGCATTACAGGGTGCCCGGGGAAATGATCATATATTCAGGGGTTCATAAGGAGCTTAAGGATATAAGTGAAGCGATAAAATATGGAGCTAAGCTAATAACGGCAGAATCTGTAAGGCACTATGACCTTATAAATGCTGCCCTTCAAAGGCTCGGCAAAAAGGCGGATATAATACTGAGATTGTCTGCAAAAAGCCAGTTTGGAATGTCCCCTGAGGATATTGACCTTGTGATCAAAAAAAACCTGTCCGATAAGAAGATAAATATCCTTGGCATCCATTATTTTACCGGAACCCAGAGGACAAAGCTTAAGCATCAAAAGGAAGAGATCGGGATGCTTGCTGATTATATAAAAAAATTAAGAGCATCAAGTGGTCTGTCCCTGCCTCTTTTGGAATATGGACCGGGACTTCCCTTCCCTTACTTTGAAGGAGAGGATCATTCAGATACCCTTGCCCCTTTAAAGGAGCTAAATCCCCATCTTGACATGCTCTCTGGCATAAGTGAGCTCACGGTAGAGATGGGAAGGTTTTTAGCCAGCAGCTGCGGCTACTATTTAACAAAGGTTGTGGATAAGAAAAGCTCCTTTGGCAGAAACTGGTGTATAGTGGATGGCGGAATTCATCACGTAAACTATTTTGGGCAAATGTTGGGTATGAAAATTCCAAAAATGAGGATCCTGCCTTATAATGAAGGCATTCAAAAAAACATTGGAAAATGGGCTGTTTGCGGGTCTTTATGTACAACAAATGATGTACTTGTACGGGAGTGTGATATGCAGGAGCCAATGCTTAACGATCTTATGGTGTTGTGTAACATAGGCGCTTACTCGGTAACTGAAGGCATCAATTTATTTCTTAGCAGAAGCATGCCAAGAGTTTTGATAAGAGATCATGATGAGATAAGGCTTGTGAGAAATTTTGTGGAAACCTGGCGGGTAAATTCTTAAATGTGCTGAAAAATTTTTTGAGTCCAAAATAAAAAGCATAAAAAAGCTCCTTTAAGCTTTTAGTAAGCTAAAGGAGCTTTTTATATACATGATCATTTTTAGCGGTTAAGATGAAGCTTTTCATCCAGCTCATGGGAGGTGAATTCTATACTTGCTTCCTTTTTCTTTTCTACATCCTCTCCGTAAATGGTCTTCCAGTCATTTTTCATGGATATGGGAGTCCAGCCATTTTCCTCGCAGTCCTTGTAGAGCTCTTTAGATGTTTTAACATTTCCCTTTTCCCTTTTGGTGTCATCACAGCATACTATGAAGGCAAGACTCATATAGGGATTATCAAGGGTGGTGTAGGTAGCCATTGAGTAGTCTATTGAGCTGTTTCCAAAGCATAGAACCGGTTGCTTTCCGATTTCCCTTTGGATAGAGATGACCCTGTTCAAATTAACATCAGTAAAGATATGTTCATCTCCGTTAATAAGCTTATCATCCTTTTTGAAGATGTAATCGTTGCCGCTTGTCTCCTTTTGACCTGTGGCTGCTATGCTCCTGTCTGAGCCTATGATATGGTTTAAAGGCACATTGATACTTCCGTCAATATAAGATCTGACTACAGCTCTGTCAGCTCCACTGACCACATAAATAATAAAGTCATTATCAGTAAGATAATCTATCAGCTGGATCATTGGCTTATAAAAGGCCTCACCCTTAGTCATCCCGTCATAGCCTAAGGAATTTGTTTTTTTGTAAGATTTCACATAGAGATCGAAGTCTTTAACAGTCATACCCGAGAAAGCAGATGCGAAGCTCTTGTGAAAATCTTCATACATACCGGAGGTTACCTTATTACTTTCCAGATAATTTGATATCTTTTTTGCAGCCCAAAGCTCCTGCTTTGTGGAGTTATGATTGGGATCGTTAAGAACTCTTTTCATAAAGAGCATGAAATCGAAGGCCATTGGATCCGTTTCACAACAAAGGGTTCCGTCCAGGTCAAAAACAGCTATTCTGTCCTCAGGTGGAATATAATCGGGATCATTCTTATTGGTTACCACAGATACATAGTTAGCCAGTTCCGTTATTGAATCCGAGCTCTCATTCCAAAGAGAAAGAGCTTCAATGTCTGAAATACTGGTCCTGAGTTTTCTTGAATAACCAAGACCTCCCTGCTTGTTTTTCTCTGTCTGGATATAAGCAAAGGTAAAAAAAACACAAAGCAGCAGACAAAACTCTATAAGAACTATGGCACGCCAGCTTAAGTAGCGCTTCTTTCTTTTCACCCCTTTTTTTACTGCTGTATTTTCTTCCTTTTTATTTAAAAATTTTTTAAAGATCGGGATCAGTGATTTTTGTTTTTTATCTGCCAAAGCTGTCTTCTTCACATTTTCCGGGCTTTTTTCCTTATTCCTTTCACTGAAACCCTCATAATAATAATCATCATCCGGATCCGTATGCTTATAGTCATCATCGGGATAGACCCGGTCTTTGAATGATCCCTCATTTTTATCCTTACCTTCTGAAGGGATCATTTTCCCGGGGGTCTTATTGCTTATTCTTTTCTCCTTAAGCTGATCTGTCCCCGGGCCCTTATCCGTAATTCTGTTGTAGTTCATACCCTTTTTCCCTCTTATCATTCAAAGCAAAACATGAAAAACTAAAAACCATTTTATATATAATAGAAGAAATTAGCAAGGGTATATCTTAATAAGAATCTTATATTTTTTTATTTTGAGCTTAGAATTTGTAAAGCAGAAAAAAGACTTTAAAGATATTAATAATATTGACCGGGGAAAACGTATATGCAGTTAATCAGTATGGGGAAAAATAACCAAAAAATTATGTAGAAAAAGTAAAAATAGCTAAAAATATTACATTTTTTGATAAAAAAATAAACATATTTAACTTGTCTTTTTTTTTGAAAACTTGTATTGTAAATAGGTATAGAAAAAACCTGCAGATTAGCAGGAGATAATCGATGGGAGGAAAAAAGAAATGAAAAACGTATTTAAGAAGCTTGTGGCGCTTGGACTTTCAGTGGCAATGACAGCTTCACTTGTTGCTTGTGGCGGCGCTGGCGGACAGGCAACAACAGAATCTGCACCTGCAGACGCAGCAGCTACAGAAGCTCCTGCAGAAGAGACCAAGGAAGAGCCCGCTGCTGAG
>JAILBX010000124.1 GCA_024680675.1 Lachnospiraceae bacterium
TTCACCGTGATATTATGAGAGCCCTTTACCTCGATGCTGTCCTTAATGGAAACAGTAAAGCAGCTAAGCTTTGCTCTCCTTAAAAGATCTACTACTGCAAGAGCTTCAATTTCTTCAAAGCCCTCTGCTAAAAACAAATAACAATTTCTCATGCTGACTATTTCCTTTCCTAAAAGATATTTATTGTTAAAATATGCTGACATACATATTCATAGATATATCTAAGGATAAGTATATCATGATGTCGGATCATTTCCAAAGTATTAAAAGCAGGATATAGACTATAAGTTTAGCTGGATTTTTTTTATGTCCTGTGATAAAATATTATGCTGTATCAGAGTAAATTTTAAATTGAAGATGGTATTTATTTTTTTATACGGAGGAAGAAGATAAAATGAGTTTAAAGGTAGAAAAATTAGAGCATAATATGGCAAATCTTACGATAAATGTGCCTGCTGAGGATGTTGAGAAGGCTTTGAACAATTCTTTTAAGAAGAATAAGAACAGGTTCAACATTCCGGGTTTTCGTAAGGGAAAAGCCACAAGGAATATTGTGGAGAAGATGTACGGCCCTGAAGTATTATATAATGATGCCGCCGATGAGCTCATTGATCTTGGACTCAGAAAAGAACTTGAGGAAAATAAGGACATTGAGGTTGTATCAAGACCTGAGATAGACATCACACAGATAGAGAAGGGCAAGGAGTTTATATTCATTGCCAAGGTAGCTTTAAAGCCTGAGGTTGATCTTGGAAAATATAAGGGTGTAAAGATCGACAAGATCGATACCGAGGTTACTGATGAGGATGTTGAAAATGCCATAAATGCGGAGAGAGAAAGAAATGCCAGAATGATCTCTGCCGATGACAGACCGGTTAAGGATAAGGATATAACCATCATAGATTTTGAAGGATTTGTTGACGGAGTTCCCTTTGATGGCGGAAAGGGTGAAAATTATACCCTTACAATAGGATCAGGTGCCTTTATCCCCGGATTTGAGGAGAAGCTCATAGGCGCCAAGGTGGATGAGGAAACAGAAATAAATGTAACCTTCCCGGAGGATTATCACGCAGAAGAGCTCAAGGGAAAGGATGCAGTCTTTAAGGTTACAGTAAAGGAGATCAAGGAAAAAGAGATCCCCGAGCTGGATGATGAATTTGCCAGTGAAGTATCCGAGTATGAAACCGTTGATGAGTATAGAAAGTCTGTAAGAGACGGTCTTCAGGAGAAGAAGGATAAAGAGGCAAGAAGCGAAAAGGAAAATAAGATCCTTGAGGCTATAGTCAAGGATTCCAAGATGGATATACCCGATGCTATGGTTGATGAGCAGGTAAACCGTATGGTAAGCGATTACTCACAGAGACTCAAACAGCAGGGGCTTTCACTGGAACAGTATTTAATGTTTACCGGACAGGATAAGGAAAAATTTGCCGAGCAGATGAAGGACAGCGCTAAGAAGAGGATAGAATCCTCATTAGTAATAGAAGCTATAGTTAAGGCTGAGGATTTCAAGGTAACAGATGAAGAGTATGAGGCTCAGCTTGAAAAAATGGCCAAGGATTACAATATGGAGCTCGACAAATTAAAGGGTCTTCTTGGTGAGGGCAGCAGAGAATCTATAGAGAGTGATATTAAGATGGACAAGGCTGTAGAACTTATAGTTGAATCTGCCAAGGAAAAATAATATTTGATGGAAAGGAGTATATGTTATGAGTTTGGTGCCTTATGTCATAGAGCAGACAAGCAGAGGGGAAAGATCCTATGATATTTTCTCAAGACTTTTAAAGGAGAGGATAGTTTTCCTGTCAGAGGAGGTTAATGCAACAACCTCCAGCCTTATAGTTGCCCAGATGATGTTTTTGGAGGCTGAGGATCCTGACAAGGATATTCATTTTTATATTAATTCCCCGGGAGGCTCCGTTACTGACGGGTATGCTATTTATGATACCATGCATTATGTCAAGTGTGACGTTGCCACCTATTGTATGGGAATGGCTGCAAGCATGGGAGCCTTTTTGCTGGCAGGCGGAAAAAAAGGAAAGAGATTTGCCCTTCCCAATGCAGAGGTTATGATACATCAGCCTCTTGGAGGAGCAAAGGGACAGGCAACGGAGATTGAGATAGCTGCAAGACAGATACTCAGAACAAAGCAGAATCTCAATAAGATACTTTCCGAGAATACGGGGCGTCCTATTGAAGAGATAGCAAGAGATACGGAAAGAGATAACTGGATGACAGCTGAAGAAGCTTTGGAATACGGTTTGATCGATAAAATAATATCTAATAGGGAATAAGAGATGGCAGGAAAAAAAGACGATAAAGAAATACATTGTTCCTTTTGCGGAAAGCCTCAGGGCTATGCCAGGAAGCTGATTTCCGGACCAAACGGTGTTTATATCTGCGATGAGTGTGTCAGCATCTGCGCCGATATAATAGAAGATGAGCTTGAAGATGAGGAAGTAGTTGAAGAAGATGATCTTAATATAAATCTGCTTAAGCCGGTAGAGATAAAAAAGTTCCTGGATGAGAATGTTGTAGGACAGGAAGAGGCAAAGAAGGTTTTGTCGGTGGCTGTCTACAATCATTACAAGAGGGTAACGGCCAATAACAAAAACAGTGATGTTGAGCTTCAGAAAAGTAACATCATGATGCTTGGTCCTACAGGTTCAGGTAAGACCCTGCTGGCTCAGACTCTTGCAAAGATCATAAATGTTCCCTTTGCCATTGCTGATGCTACAACGCTGACAGAAGCAGGATATGTGGGAGAGGATGTTGAAAACATTTTGCTTAAGCTTATTCAGGCGGCAGATTATAATATCGAAAGAGCCCAGCTTGGGATAGTATACATCGATGAAATAGATAAGATCACAAAGAAGTCTGAAAACGTTTCCATTACAAGAGATGTATCAGGAGAAGGAGTTCAGCAGGCGCTGCTTAAGATCATAGAAGGTACTGTGGCTTCCGTACCTCCTCAGGGGGGAAGAAAGCATCCCCATCAGGAGCTTATTCAGATCGATACAACGAATATACTCTTTATCTGCGGCGGTGCTTTTGATGGACTTGAAAAGATAGTTGAGACAAGGCTGGACAGAAAATCCATAGGCTTTAATGCTGAGATAAAAACGAAAAATGAGCAGGATTTAAGTGAACTGTTTTCAAAGGCTCAACCCGAGGATATGATAAAATTCGGATTGATCCCTGAATTTATAGGAAGAGTTCCCATAATGGTATCTCTTCAGGGTTTGGATGAGGAAGCTCTTATAAGGATACTGACAGAGCCTAAAAACGCCATAACAAAGCAGTATAAACGACTCTTTGAGCTTGACGGTGTCAGACTTTCCTTTGAAGATGATGCCATTGAAGAAATAGCCAGGCATGCTTATGAAAAGAAAACCGGAGCCAGAGGACTTAGATCCATAATGGAAAATGTTATGATGGATCTTATGTTTGAAATCCCTTCGGATGATGAGATCGAGTCAGTAGTAGTGACAAAGGCTTCTGTGGCTGGTAACAGTAAACCCCTTATAATCAGAGAAGGGGAGGGAAATCTCAAAAAAGCAAAGTAACAGGTATTCTATAATATAATAGTTTAAGTGCCGCCATTGTGTTTTAATAATACAACATTATGGCGGCATTTTCTAAAAGAGGTGAAAATGAAGATAAAGGATGTAAGTCTGGAGACTGTATGCGGATACACAAGTAAGCTTCCTGATAACAAGTATCCCGAGCTGGCCTTTGCGGGGAAGAGCAACGTGGGAAAGTCATCATTGATAAATGCTCTTATGAATAGAAAGTCCTTAGCAAGAACTTCCCAAGAGCCCGGGAAAACCCAGACCATAAACTTTTATAATATAAACAGCTGTCTTTATTTTGTGGATCTTCCTGGATACGGATATGCTAAAATCTCAAAATCGGAAAAAGAAAAATGGGGAAAAATGGTGGAGAGATATCTAAACAGTTCAAAGCAGCTTCGTGCCATATTCCTTCTGGTTGACATAAGACATGATCCGGGAGAAAATGATAAAATAATGTATCAATGGATGGTATCTAAAGGCTTTGAACCTATCATCATAGCGACAAAATTAGATAAGCTAAAGAGAAGTCAGGTTGAAAAACATATAAAAGCCCTAAGGGATGGGATGAAGGTCCTTCCCGGGACCAGGATCATTCCTTTTTCAGCACAAACAAAGGATGGGAGGGAGACTATTTATGAAGAGATCGACAAAATACTTGAAGATATCCATTAATATAATAGCTATGTTAGCAATGATAATTATGGCTTTTTTCCTTCTTCCAAAGTTGGTGGCCTATTTCCTGCCCTTTGTTATCGCTGCTGTGATAGCTATGATAGCTAATCCTCTTGTTAAGATAATGGAAAAAAGATTGAAGCTAAACCGTAAGGCAGGAACTGCCGTGATCATTATTTTAGTCATCGCTTTGGTGATCATAGTCCTCTATTTTCTTATTAACTGGCTGATCAATGAGCTTTTGGGCTTTATGGAAACTGCTCCTGTCCTGTGGGAAAATACCAGCACGACTCTAAAGGATGCCATGAATGAGTTCAGAGGTTATATGGATAGGCTGCCTGGGCCGGCTAGAAGCTTTGCAGATGATTTTTCCAGTGATCTGACAGGAAACATAACTTCATGGATTCAAAGCTTCAGCAAGGTAAGCGGAAGAGTGGTTGAGGTTGAGAATAAAATGAACTTTGCTCAGGTTTTTGTGGGCACTATAATGTGTATAATAGCTTCCTATTTTTTTGTGGCAGATAAGGAGTATCTCTTAAGACTTATAGATAAGTATATGCCTGTGAAAGTGAGAAGAAGGTTCGATCTTGTATATGGCACAATGAAAAATGCTGTGGGAGTTTATTTTGTGGCTCAATTTAAGATCATGGCTATAGTATATGCCGTACTCCTTATTGGAATGCTCATATTGGGAGTAAAATATGCTCTCTTTATTGCTTTGGTTATAGCCATGCTTGATTTCCTTCCCTTTTTCGGAACGGGAACTGCTATGATACCCTGGGCTATTATCAAGGCTTTACAACAGGACTATAAAATGGCAATAGGACTGCTTGTTCTATGGGCTGTAAGCCAGGCAGTCAGGCAGATAGTGCAGCCTAAGTTTGTAGGAGATGGTATGGGGCTTGATCCTATTCCTACTTTGCTCGTGCTTTATCTGGGATTTAAGATGGGAGGAGCAATAGGCCTTATAATTTCCATTCCTATAGGAATGATTGTGATCAATCTGTACAAAGCGGGTGTTTTTAGTAATTTTTCATATAGCCTTCGTATGTTATTTAAAGATATTGATGATCTTAGAAGGTTTGATGATGAAGAGCTTAAGGCAGAAGGGATAGAGCCTATAGTTCCTGAAACTCCGGAAAATATTCAAAAAAGAAAATAAAATTACTATAGAAATTTAAAATATCATACCAATGGTCCGGGAGTTTTAAATAAGGGCACGAAAAAAGGTAAAATAACATATGATATATAAATATTCACAAGCGCTCCTGCCATAGAATATCGTTAGCTATGCGAAGCGGCTTGCAAAACATAAGAAATATAAAAGAAGTTTTTTATTTGTGTCCTATCTGTATTATAATATTTCATAGGTATTATCTGCTGTCATCCTGACAGGAAGGATCATAATGATAGCAGTAAAGGGTGCGAGGTTAAAAAGACATATAAGGAGTCAGAGAGGTCAGAGGTTATAAGCTATGGATTTTTTAGCAAGGATTTTCATCAAACATCATAATAATGTTAAAAACCCGGAGGTCAGAAAAAAATACGGATTGCTGTCAGGATATATGGGAATAGTTTTTAATATGATCCTCTTTGTAATAAAACTGATAGCCGGATTTGCCAGCGGTTCTGTTGCTATTATGGCAGATGCCTTTAATAATCTTTCTGATACAGGAGGATCTCTGGTGGCTCTTCTTGGCTTTAAGATGTCAGGGAAAAAAGCAGATCCGGAGCATCCCTTTGGACATGGAAGGATTGAATATGTTACGGGACTTATTATAGCAATAGCCATTATACTAATGGGAGTTGAACTTATGAAAAGCTCCGTTGAAAAAATACTGTCCCCTACCGAGGTATATTTCAGCAGATTGACTGTTGTTGTGCTTTTATTTTCCATATTTATAAAGCTCTTTATGTTCAGCTACAACAGAGACTTTGCAAATAAGATAGGCAGTGCAGCTCTTAAATCTCTTTCTGCGGACAGCCTGTCTGATTCCATAGCAAGCTCTGTAGTCCTTATATCCCTTATCGTATCTGAATACAGCAGTTTTAAACTGGATGGAATAATGGGACTGCTTGTTTCCTTCTTCATTGTGATCACCGGACTTAAGTCAGCCAGAGATACCATTGATCCTCTCCTTGGTAATCCTCCCTCCAGGGAGCTTGTTGAATCAATAGAGAAGTACGTTGCCAGTTATGATGAGATAATAGGTATGCATGACCTTGTGGTCCATGACTATGGTCCCGGAAGAATGATGATATCCTTCCATGCGGAGGTCAGGGCTGACGGTGACTTTGTAAAGCTTCACGACATAGTTGATACTATAGAAAGAAAGCTTAAGAAGGCTCTTTCCTGTGACGCAGTCATTCATATGGATCCTATTTTTGTGAATGATGAGAAAACAGTAAAGATGAAAAATCTTACAACACTTATTGTTAACAATATATCACCAAGGATCACCATACATGATTTCAGGATGGTTCCGGGCGTAAGTCATACCAAGCTTATATTTGATGTGGTAGTCCCATATGATTTTGAAATGTCTGATGATGAGGTGGTAAGGGAGATAAAAAAGGCTTTATCCATGCTGTCGGGAAATATATTTGCGGTTGTAGAGGTAGACAAGCCTCTTATAACTAAGGAGGATATTACTGATATGGAGAGTAAGAGCAAGGAAGAAAGGAAGAAGACAAATAAGAGGGAGACGGAGAAAAAATGAGTATGACCATCAGTCTATGTATGATAGTTAAGGATGAAGAAAAGGTTCTGGGAAGATGTCTTGACAGCTTAAGCGATCTGGTGGATGAAATGATAATCGTGGATACAGGCTCTAAAGATGCCACAAAGAGGATCGCAGCCGGCTACACGGATAAAATATACGATTTCAAGTGGGTGGATGACTTTTCCAAAGCCAGAAATTTCGCCTTTGAAAAGGCCGGATGTGATTACATATATTCAGCTGATGCGGATGAGTATATAGATGAAAAGAACAGGGAAAAGTTTAAAAAACTAAAGGAGGCATTGCTTCCCGAGGTAGAGATCGTTCAAATGTATTATGCCAATCAGCTGGAACAGGGGAGCCTTTATAATTTTGACAGAGAACTAAGGGCTAAGCTATTTAAGAGAGTAAGAAGCTTTACCTGGGTGGATCCCGTACATGAGCATATAAGAGAGTTGCCCTTAGTATATGACAGCGATATTGAGATAAAGCATATGCCTTTAGGCAATCATACTAAAAGAGATCTGGATATCTTTGCCAAGTCGGTAAAAAAGGGTATAAAACTGTCTAAAAGACTTAATCATATGTATGCTAAGGAGCTTATGATCGGGGGAAGGGATGAGGATATACTGAGAGCAGAAGAGTATTTTACCTGGCTTTGTGAGGATGAGGAGACTGATGGGGAGAGTCTGAAGGATGCTGTATGTCTTGTTGTCAGGGGAGCTCTTCTGAGAAATGACAGTGAGAAAATGTATCATTACGCTTTAAAGGAGGTGGCTATGGAACCGGCTTCGGAGGTCTGTTACTTCCTTGGAAAATACTATTATCAAAAGAAAAATATAAAGGAAGCCATTATCTGGTTCTATAATGCCGCTTTTGAGACAGAGAGCGCTCTTGATATCAGATACAATGGAGAATATCCATTTGATATGTTAAAGGAATGTTATAAAAAGCTTGGGAATGAAGAACTTGCTTTGGATTATGAGAAGAGGTTAAAGGCTTTAAAGGATGATCAGAAATTATAAAATAGAACTAAGCTATGACGGAACAAGATATAAGGGCTGGGAGCACCAGCCGGGTATCGAAATGACTATACAGGGCAAATTGGAAAATGTTTTGACTGAGATGGTCAAAAGTCCGGTGGAGGTGATAGGAGCAGGAAGAACCGATGCAGGGGTACATGCAAAGGCCATGGTGGCCAATGCCCGATTGGATACGGATATGACCGATTTTGAAATAAGGGACTATATGAACCGCTATCTGCCTGAGGATATTTGTATTAACAGTGTTAAGGCTGCTTCCGACAGATTTCACAGCAGGTATAATGCGGTGGGAAAAACCTATTGCTATACCTGTTATATAGGAGAGAAAAAGCCTGTATTTAATAGAAAATACGTTTACTGCACCCCTTTTAAGCCGGATCTTATGCTTATGAGGGAGGCTGCTTTATATCTGACAGGGGAGCATGATTTTGCCAGCTTTTGTTCAAACCCTAAAATGAAAAAGTCGACAGTAAGAACCGTCGACAGTATAGATATAGAAAGCAGAGGCGATTATTTGTATTTTACCTACCATGGAAGCGGTTTTCTCCAGCACATGGTGAGGATAATGACAGGAACCCTTTTAGAGGTGGGATATAAAGAAAGAAGTCCCGAAAGTATGAAAGAGCTCATACTGTCAAAAAAAAGAGCCCTTGCCGGAAAAACCGCCCCGGCATCAGGACTCTGTCTTATTAAGGTGGATTATTGATACTTAAGTATCAATGATCATTATATGAGGAGGGGAGCTTTTCCCTGATAAATTTTTTCAAAGCAGTAAAGGTTTCGTCCGAAAGATCATGCTCAATTTTGCAGGCATCATCCTCCGCAATTTCAGGAGTAACTCCCAAAGAGATGAAAAAACCGGTTAAAACCTTGTGCCTTTCATATATCTTATCGGCTATTGCAGCACCGCTTGAAGTTAATACTATATATCCGTTTTCGTCAATGGTAATAAAGCCGTCGGTTTTTAATATACCCATGGCCCTGCTGACGGAAGGTTTCGAAAAACCCATTTCTTCACTGACATCAATTGAGCGCACATTCGCTTTCTTGTTAGACAGAATTCTTATAGTTTCAAGATACATTTCGCCGGATTCTTTCATATTAAACCTCCTTGGCAAGACTTACTTTTAAAAAGTCCGAAGTATAAACACTGATATGGCGGACTTTAAAATTGATTAACATAAAATATGTTAACATAAATTAAATAAATCAAGTATAACAAAAATGTAAAAAATGAAGTATTTTAAAAGAGGACTTATGCTCCTCTTTTTTATATAGTATAAAAACTTTAGCAAAAAATGTCAAAATTTTACTGAAAGAAAAAAGAGCAAAAAGGAGTTTTATCATAGGGGAAAAGGAAAGAAAAAAGAAGGGGGGATTTATTGATGAAAACGGTCAATTTAATAAAAAATGACCAATAGAGTCAACACTTTACATAAAAAAGTTGACATAAATTTCAAAAACCTATTGACACATATAAAAACCATATGCTAGAATAACGATGTTACATAACAAAGACTTATTTATGATTCGGTAGACGCAAAAGGGGAATGCAGATACCGAAAAAGTCAAAATATTGACCTAGGGAGTCAATGACTACGATGAGAGGAATTTAATAAGGGGATGCCGCCGAAGATCAGAGTTTCGAAGGAGCAAGTGCTGAACACCGCATTTGAAATGACAAGAGAGGATGGCTTTGCTGCTTTGACAGCAAGAAAACTGGCGGAAAGATTAGCTTCATCAACCCAACCTATATTTAGGGCTTATGAAAACATGGATACTTTGAAGGAGGATCTTTTTTATAAGTGTGAAGGTTTCTTTGGGGAAAGAATGGAAATGTCGGCCAATGGTTTTGAACCGTCATATCTGTCAATGAGCTTAAAGTACATTGAACTTGCACAGAGGGAATACAATCTTTTCGCATTACTTTCCGGCGCGGAGCAATATGAGAATAATGAGTATGGAGTTTACCTGCAGAAGGGAAATACCGAGGATATAATCAGAAGTTTACCTAATGCAGATGAGCTTGACAGGGAAGAAGGGGAAAACCTGATTAAGCTTTTATGGATATTTACTCATGGACTTGCTGTTCTGATTGCCGGAAAAAGAATTATCATCGATAAAGAGGGTATCGTTGGTATGTTGGAGAGAGCCTATGAAGGGTTTTATATGGCTCAAAAGTATTAATTGATAAAGGGGATCAATTTAATATGAACTACAAAACCAGAAGGAGAATAAAGAGACAGGCCAACAGGACCTTCAAGAGGTTTTTAATGCTGCCTGCAAAAATGCCAAGACTTGGAAAATCTACTTTTTACCTGATGCACAGGGTATGTGAGTTCTCGGGAACGGTTTTGGTCATTATGCTGATCTTATCGCTGGTCAGCGCAGATCATACAGCTAAACTTGCAAGTGCCTTATCTTTAGCCATATTTGCAGTTAGCTTTTTTGTAATGAGCATAAAAATATATCAGGATAAGCTGGTTTTGAGAGGCTTAATGAGCTAATTTTCGGATATTAAGAGAAATAAGGGGTCTTTTAATATCTTTTAGGATAGGTAGCATCAATGGCTACGATGAGATCAGAATATTGGGGAATGTTCTGATGGGAGTATCTTTTATATGAGAAAGCAGACAGAGGGGAAATGTCTGCTTTTTTGTTGCCTTTCTACAGGGGGGGTAAGTCATAAACAGATAGCTTACTCTTTTCTGCTTATAGCTCTATGTTAAAAATTTGTATTATGGTATAATTTCTTTTATGGAAGAAAACTATCAGATCAGTAAAAATAATATTTTATCCATATCTATGATCCTTTTGGGAGCCTGTATAATTTTCTTTACCGGTGACAGTGGAAGAGCAGCCGGAGTCAGATGGATAGGGTCAGTAATTCTGATCGCTTTTTTGATGAGACCCTTATTTCTTGTAAATAAGCTGTCCTTTCCCGATGGGGGTTTTTCTCTCGGTTTTTGCTTTGGCTTGGCAGTAGCATTTCTTTTTTCCTGGTTTCCTTCTGCTTTATTTTTAACCAGGTTTGACACTGTAACTGTTTGGGCAGGTCTTCTTATTCCGGCTTTTTTGGGAAACTATTATATTGTACATAAGAAGAAATATTTTTACTGGGATAAAAAAAGGATCTCAAGCTTTATGTTTGGGGCAGCTTTATTTGTTCTGCTATTTGCCATAGCCTATTATTTTAAAGGCTTCAGGGCTGATATTGGGGAACAGACCGAGCAGTTTATGGATTTTGGATTTATGCAGACCATGTTCAGGCAGAAAGCGCTTCCGCCTAAGGATCTTTGGTTTTCGGGAGAATTGTTAAATTACTATTATCTTGGACAGGCCATCAGCGTATATCTCACCAGATTATCCTTTAACCGAGTTGAATATGGCTATAATTTTATGTTGTGCACCATATTTGCAGCCTTTTTTCTGACTGTATTTTCCCTTGTAAGCGCAGTAGCCTTAAATCATGAGGGCGTAGGAAAGAAAAGAGCATGGCTTGGAGGATTGGGGGCCGCTTTGGTAACTGCCTGTGGATCCAACGGCCATTATCTTATATACGGCATAATACTTCCTTTATGGGAAAGGATAAGCGGCAGGGAGCTTGTTAAGGATTTCTGGTTTGCTGACCCCACCTCTTTTATTGGACATTTTGAAGGGAGCACGGATCTTGGAAAGCATGAATATCCGGCCTATACGGTTATTCTTGGAGATCTGCATGCACATGTTATAAATATGCTCTTTACCATACCTCTTTTGGCAATTCTTTTTGATTACTGTCTTTCCTATAGAGAAGAAAGGAAGCTCGAGCTTAAGGAAGAAGAAAAAGAGGAGGCAAAGGAAAAGGAAAGTGGTTTTTTGCACAGCCTTAAATCAGGCTGGAGCTTTAAACATATATTTTGTCTTGGGATCCTGCTTGGTCTCTTCAGGGGCATAAATTATTGGGACTTTCCTATTTATTTTATTATATCCGGTGCTGTGATCCTCTTTTGTGATATAAAATCCGAGGGTCTTAAGCTTGTCACCTTTTTGAAGGTACTATTAAAAGGGCTTGTAATACTGATAATAGGGACAGTTCTTATGATCCCCTTCAATTTGCATTTTATCAAGATGTCTTCATCTGTGGGAATCTGTGACAGACACTCCTTATTCTGGCAGTTTGCCATCGTCTGGTGGCCTTTTATAATAACTACTGTAATTATAACTATATGCTTATTCAAAAGGATTGAGAAAGAAAAAAATAACATAAGAAATTGCCGATTATATCTGACTGAAATGGCCATTGCCCTCTGCGGGATAGGACTTATAATAACGCCAGAAATATTATATGTGAAGGACATATATGGAGATAAATATCAGAGGTATAACACCATGTTCAAATTTACCTATCAGGCTTTTATTTTATTTGGTCTCCTGATTGGGATAAGTATTGCCGTTTTTTCAGGGAAAAGATTTTTGGCTAGAAGCTATAGTGTAATTGTTACTTTTTTAGCATTTGTTTCAGGAACTTATATTTTGCTTTCTTCATATCTTTGGATGGGTAATGTCTGGGATGTGAATGAAAGGAAGGATATTTCGGCCTTTGATTTTCTGAAAAAGGGAAGTAATTCCTACGGAATTGAATGGGAGGCGATAGAGAAGCTTAATGAGGATAAGAGAGAGGTGATCAATATTGCAGAGGGAAGCGGTGACAGCTATAGCGATGTCTGTAAGCTTTCTGTATTTACCGGAGCAAATACCGTAGTGGGCTGGAATGTTCATGAATGGCTTTGGAGAAGTAATTGGGATATAGTCGGAAGCAGACAGGATGAGCTAAGAAGGTTCTTTGAGTGTGGGGAACCGGAATATTGCAGGAACTTTCTTGAAAAATATGATATCGATTATATTTACATAGGCCCTAAAGAAAGGGAGAATTACAGGATCTGGACCGCAGGCTTTGAAAATTTTGCATCTGAGATATGGCAGGATCAGGAAAATAATACTACCTTATATAAAATAGACAAGGAATAGCAGATATATGACAGATGAAGAAAAAAGGAAAAAAATCAAAGAGTATTCTCTCAAGCTTTTAAAGCTGTCCAGAGACAGGATAGTTGTGGGAATGAGATTTATGGATGCAGCTGTATACAGACTTAAGCTGGTTGCCAGGGAAAACCTGAGGGGACTGGCAACTGATGGGGAGAACTATTATTATGACCCAAGGGAGGTTCTTAATATCTATGACAGATCCTCAAAGCTTTTGACAAGAACCTTTCTTCACTCCATCTTACATTGCATATTTAACCATAATTTTGGCTATGAAAAGCTTGACAGGGATCTTTGGGACATTTCATGCGATATAGCAGTTGAAAATATCATAATGGAGCTGGATCTTTCTGCTGTTAATCTTCCTGATGACAGCGAAAGAAGGATGAAGCTAAAGGGTATGAGGAGGGATATAACAAGCTTTACCGCAGAAAAGATATACAGATATTTTCTCATAAATCCGCCTGCCGGAGTTGACAGGGAGAAATATATTGAGCTTTTTGCTCTGGACAGGCATGTATACTGGCAAAAGGCGGAAAATTATGAAATCTCAAATGAGGCCTGGAAAAGGGTCAGTGAAAGGATCAAGGCTGACATTAAGACTTTTTCAAAAAATTCCACTCATTCCGAAAGCCTTATAAGTAATCTGGAGGAGGCTACCAAGCCTGAATACAACTACAGAGACATTTTAAAAAGATTTTCGGTTTCGGGGGAGGAAATAAGGGTAAACGATGAAGAGTTCGACTATATTTATTATACCTACGGTCTTTCCACCTACGGAAATATGCCCCTGGTTGAGCCTTTGGAGTTTAAAGATATAAAGAAGATAAAGGATTTTGCCATAGTGCTTGACACCTCGGCATCCTGCAGAGGGGATATCATCAGATCTTTTCTGATAATGACTTATGAGATACTAAAGGACAGGGATAATTTTTTTAATCATATCAATGTTCATATCATACAAAGTGATAATGAGGTGCATCAGGATACAAAGATAAAGGATCAGGGAGACTTTGATGAATTTATAAAAAAGGGAAAGCTAATGGGGTATGGGGGGACAGATTACCGTCCGGCCATAGAATATGTAGATAAGCTCTTAGAAAATAATGAGTTTACCAATTTTAAGGGATTGATATATTTTACCGACGGCTATGGGATTTATCCGGAAAAAGCGCCGGACTATGACTGCCTCTTTGTTTTTATCTCAGAGGACGACAGAAAACCGGAGCTGCCCTGGTGGGTCATACCGGTGATAATAAAGGAGGATCAGCTTAAATGAACATAAAGGAAGCAAAGGAATATATAAAACAAACTGCCCGTATATATTTGAAAAAGAACGATCTGGGAGATTATGTAATACCTGTGGTGAGACAGAGACCTGTATTTCTCCTGGGGGCACCGGGTGTTGGAAAAACTGCCATAATGGAGCAGATAGCATCTGAGCTTGGGATAGCTTTAGTATCCTATTCCATGACCCATCATACAAGACAGTCGGCATTGGGACTTCCTTTTATTAAGCATAAGACCTACGGCGGAAATGAGTATGATATTTCAGAATATACCATGAGTGAGATAATAGCTACAATTTATGAGATGGTTGAGGATACGGGAATAAAGGAGGGGATACTCTTTCTGGATGAGATCAACTGTGTCTCGGAAACGCTTGCACCTTCGATGCTGCAGTTTTTGCAATATAAGGTTTTTGGAAGGCACAATGTGCCTGAGGGCTGGGTTATAGTTACTGCAGGTAATCCTCCTGAATTTAACAAGTCGGTGAGGGAGTTCGATGTGGCGGTTCTTGACCGTATGAAGGTAATAGAGGTTGAGCCGGATTATGGAATATTCAAGGAATACGCCATAGATAAGGGACTGCATCCTGCCATAACAAACTTCCTTGATATGAAAAGGGAATATTTTTACAGGATAGAAAATACAGTTAAGGGCAGATCTTACGTTACAGCCAGAGGCTGGGAGGATCTTTCGGAAATAATAAAGCTTTATGAAGAAGAGGAGTTTAGAGTTGAGGATACTCTTATAGGGCAGTATATCAGAAATGAAACAGTGGTTAAGGAATTTGGGGCATATTATGATCTCTTTAATAAATATAAGAAGGATTACCATGTAAAGGAGATACTTGAAGGAAATGTTCCCAAGGAGGTATATGATAAGGCCTCTGCTGCAGGCTTTGATGAGAGGCTGTCTCTTTTGTCCATTCTTATTGATAAGGTTCTGGCGGATATAAGGGATAATATATCAAAGACTGATTATTTAAGGGAGCTTTCACCCCTGCTTAAAGAGGCCCTTGCTGTGGGAGAAAAGAAGGAGAATGAAGTTATTGGGTATTTTGACAGGGTAATAGATGAAAATAAAAAAAGACTTATTTCTTTTTCAAAGGCCGGCGCTCTGAAAAAGGATGAGGAAAAGGCATTGAAGAGAATGCTCGTCTTCCTTGAAGAGGGTAGAAAAGAACTGCTGCTTAAGGATCTTTTGGGGGTTAAGGAAATGTATAACAAGAGATTAGGGGAGGCAAAGGAAGAAAGCAGGAAGGTCTCCAAGGAGATAGATAATCTCTTTGATTTTACGGAAAAGGCCTTTGACGAAGGAAACGAAATGCTGATACTTGTTACGGAGTTTACTGTTAATTCTCACGCATCAAAGTTTATAGCCCGATTCGGAAGTGACGTTTATATGAAACATAATAAGGAGCTTATGATAAAAGAAAGGCAGTCTGATATGAAGAGCGAGGTCAGAGAACTGCTGGAGGAACTGTAATAAATGAGAGAATATGATGAAGAAAGGGGACTGTATTTTGAAGTCGGCTCTGATGGAGCCTTTGTGACAGACAGCGAAAGTCGTATCAATGAGGTGATTATCCCTGAGGAATATAAAGGAAAACCTGTTCTGGCTATTCTTAAGAAGGCTTTTTTGGGGAGGAAGCAGCTTAGAAGGGTGACTATACCGGGGTCTGTTAAGTCCATAGGCCAGTGGGCCTTTTCTTCCTGTGACGCCTTAAGGAGCGTAAGACTTAAAAGGACTGAATGCATATTTGAAAGAGGCGTGTTTAAGGGGGATAAGAGGCTTGAAAGTATATATATAGAAGGGGAAAGCAAGGAAATTGCCAGACTTTTAGCGGCTTCTGTGGTAATGGAGGCTGATTATCTTTTAGAGCCCATGACTGCAGGCAGCAGTGAGTGGCTGGATAAATGGGACGGGAAGCTTTCATCCATTTTGGACCAGGC
>JAILBX010000087.1 GCA_024680675.1 Lachnospiraceae bacterium
GGTTGTAGGTTCGAGCCCTACTCGGGGAGCTTGGTTCTGAAGGGAACCTGAGATATAATATCTCAAAGGGCTCCGTGGTCAAGAGGTTAAGACATCGCCCTTTCACGGCGGTAACACGGGTTCAATTCCCGTCGGAGTCATAGCATAAAATTTGCTTTGCAGATTTATATGGACCTTTAGCTCAGTTGGTTAGAGCAACCGGCTCATAACCGGTCGGTCCGGGGTTCAAGTCCCTGAAGGTCCACTATATGGCCCAGTGGCTCAGTTGGTTAGAGCGCCGCCCTGTCACGGCGGAGGTCACGGGTTCGAGTCCCGTCTGGGTCGTCATACCTCATATAAAGAGGCTATGAAGAGATATTTGATGAAAACCATCACTTATCAAAAATTTATTAAGGGATCTTAGCTCAGCTGGGAGAGCATCTGCCTTACAAGCAGAGGGTCATAGGTTCGAGCCCTATAGGTCCCACTCTATGCCGCAGTGGCGGAACTGGCAGACGCACAGGACTTAAAATCCTGCGAGGTTAACCCCTCGTACCGGTTCGATTCCGGTCTGCGGCACATTCTAAAATCAATACTCTAAAGATAAAAACTCTCTGCTTTTAATTTAGCAGAGAGTTTTTATTTTATCTGAATTTCATATAGTAAAGTCTTCAATTTAATCTCTTTTTTTTCGATTTTTTGGTACAAATTACCCATTCAACCCCTGATTTATGTTATTATTAATCAGTAATTACTAAAAAACTTGAAAAGGAGAAAGGATGTTTATGAAAAAGAAATTTACAAAGCTATCGGTTTTAGCAATATCTCTTCTTCTTGCCTTTAGCCTCTCTGCCTGCTCAGCAGAAGAGTTGAAGGATATAGAAGGACTTGAAAATATTGAAGGCTTAGAAGATATCTTAAATTCCGATGCCTTTGCCGATCTTAAGGATCAATTAAATGAAGACTTAGAGGAAGGATCAGCTAAAGACTCTGAAGAAGCTTCAGAAGAAGACTCAGAAGAAATAGGATACTCTGAAGACGCTGATCTTTTGAAGGATATTATTAAGGCAGCTTCCTTTGAGGAAATATTTAAAAAGCATGACAGTTTTACTGTAGAATATCAGGCTTCAGAGGATGACCTGGAACTTGCAGCTAAGGTATTTGGTCAGTATACCGATCTAACCTATGCAATTCCCGGAGAGTATTATAAACATACCGGAATATACAATGGTGAAGGTGAAGATCCTTATGTAAGGGATTATCTTTCAATGGAGAATGATGTATATAACTTTGAAGATGGAGAGCTTAGCAGAGAATGGTTTCCTATGTCAAAAGAGGAAATGGAAGAGCTGCGCCGTGAAGAATTAACTATGCCTGATTCCCTTCCTATTATCACTGATATAGGTGATCTTGGTCTTGAAGAGGTGGTTTCTGTTGAAGAAAAAGGAAATAATGAATTGCTGGTAACAACCCATACTTCAGAAGAAGCCCTGGCTGGCTTGGATTTTATTCCTGAGGATTGGGAAGCTCCTTTTTCGGAATTCACCTACCTTGTGGATAAAGAGGATCTTACTTTAAGAGAACAATGCCTTAATATAGTGACCGGAGATGATACTATTGAAATTTACAGATTAAAAGTAAGCTATGATGAAGCTCCTCCAAAAGAATATGAAGAATTTAAAAAATCTATAGAGGACTTAAAGAAAGACAAGGATACTAAAACAATAACAGCTGTTTACAAACCGGGCACTGATGAAGAAAAAAGCTATGAGCTTACAGAAAGCACCTCTGTCAAGGTTAAGCTCAGATATCCTGAGGGCTTCAGCTTATCCAGTGATCCCGAGGGAAAGGAGCTCTTTAAAGGCAGCGATGGAAAATCTGATGTTACTCTCTATCTGATAGAAGATGAAGCTGAAGATAAAAAAGACGAAAAAGAAGATAAAGCTGACGGAGACAGTAAAGACGCCAAAGACTCTGATAAAGAGGCCAAAGAAATATCAGCATCAGGAATAGTGGAAGAGGAAGTTCCCCTTTATGTTGGGGACAAGGATAATGAAGAGGAGCTATCCCTCTATTATATAAAGGATGGTTCAGTTCCCTATATTTCCTGTGAAGCTATCCCCGATCTTATAGAAAAATCCTTCTCATTCGGATATTCTGAAGAGGACTTTTACGGAATTTCAACTGAATCTGAAGATGGACATTTCTTATTAACAAGGGATGATCCGGATGTAATAATGGATATAGACTTCGAAGAAGATAAAATAACCTTCTCTGATTTTGATGCCTTCTTTATGAAAGCTAATGAAAACCTGGTGGATGTTCTTGATCCGGATCCAAAGGTCCTTAAATTGATGAAAAAGGATGAAGAATCCTCAGTAAACTACAGTGGTGGTTTAATCTCTTTTGATCTTAAAAGCTATGATATAGACCTTGTGGAAGATGAAGGTGAATATTATATTCCCTTGCAGACAGTAAACGATATAATGCTCTGTAATTATGACGCCTATGTTCTAAGAAACCATGAGGCTGCCTTCCTTGTAGACTGCATTAGCAATGTATTTAATGATGATAGTAAATCTGAGATAATGGACCTTTATAAAGAAAATGATCTTGAAAGAACAGAGGATCTTGCAGAATTTGAATATAATGAGCTCTGTATGATCCTTGACAGCAGATATGGTCTTAAAGAAGAGCATAATATAGAAAGCTTTGATAAGTTCCTTACGGAAAACGGCTTAGCAGAAGATATCAAGGGTACAGATCAGGTAAAGGCAGAGCTTGCTCTTGCAACTCTAATGGGTAAATATATTGATGATATGCATAGTAATTATATGTCCCCTTCCTCTATAGCTGATACTGAAGACGTAGCTGACGCCCTAAAAGAGGCTAAGATCACCCGGGGAAATGCTAAGAAGGCCTATGAAGCCCTTATGGAATCCTATAGCGCTGCAAGTAAGGAAAGCTATCCTAAGGGTATACCAGGCTATGAAGAGGTGGATAATACAGCTTATATAACCTTTAATTCATTTTCAAGTGAAAATAAAGACTATGATTATACTAAAGCTCCTAAAGAAAGTGAATTGGATGACGTAGTTAAGCTCATGCAGTATTCCTGTGATCAGATACTCAGAAAAAACAGCCCTGTGGAAAATGTGGTAATGGATCTTTCACAAAATTACGGAGGAGATAATACAATTGCAACCTATGCAATGGCAACCATGCTTGGCTATGGAAAGAATAACACAATAAACACAATGACAGCTGCCAAAACATGCTCCGTATATGAAATAGATACAAACCGTGACGGAAAATTTGATGACAATGATACTCTTGCCGGTAAGGGTCTTAATCTTTACTGTCTCGTATCCCCTGTAAGCTTCTCCTGCGGAAATCTTCTGCCGGCTGAATTTAAGACATCTCCTGAAGTAACTCTTATTGGAAAGCCCACAGCAGGAGGAACCTGTACAATAAACTTCCTTTCAACTGCATCCGGAAGCACTCTGACTCTTTCAAGCTTCAAGAAAATGTGCCGGATGCATAACGGCATATTCTATAATATAGACCAGGGTGTTGAACCTGATTATAAAATAAACAAGCTTGCAGACTTCTACGACAGAGAAAAGCTGACAAAATATATAAATGATCTCTATTGATAAAAGACCTGATATACTTTAATGAATATAAAAAGGCTCCCTGTAAAAAGCTTCTTTACAGGGAGCCATTTAAATCCTTAATTTTCCTTTATGGCCCTTCCAAGGCCCACACCCATCAAAACCGGCTCCTCCAAAGCATCCTTAAAGCTGTCAAAAAGCCTTAACCTATCCTTCTGAACAAGGACAATGACAGTAGAGCCGCCGTACTGGAAATAGCCTTTTTCAGCCCCTCTTAAAACCTCACCCTCCACCTTATGATTACATATCCTGCCAACAAGCATTGCCCCAACCTCCATAAGAAGAAGAGTCCCAAAGGATTCTGTCTTAAGAAGGCAGTACTCACGGCTGTTCTCTGTAAAAACCGGAAAAGCCTCAAGAGCCACGGGCCGAACCGTATGAAAAAGCCCGGGAATATGCCTTAAGCTGCTGACCTTCCCCCCATCAGGGAAACAATAACGGTGGTAATTGTTTACGCAGAGCCGAAAAACCATACAAAGTCCCCCCTCATACCTTTTAGCTATGGAAGGACTTCTAAGAAGGGAAGAAATGCTGTATTCACACCCTTTAACCGGGACAACAAGGTCATTAGAGATAGGGTAGACGCTTAAAAACCCGTCACAGGGGGAGATAAGGGTCAAAGGATCCCTTTCTATGGGCCGAAATTCAGGCCTTATCCGCCTGCAGAAAAACTCATTAAAGCTTTCATAGGAAATATCCTCAAACTCCTTCATATCGATATTATACTTCCTGATAAAAGCCGGGATAAAAACCTTGGAAAGGGGATGGTCTAAAAGCCTTCCCGATATATTTGAAACGATAGGAGCCGTTAAAGGCTTAAGAATAAGCCTTCCCGGCATGGTATGATAAAGAAATCTAAGAAGCTCCATTTTCCTGCCCTTGTCTTACCTAAAATCACTTAAAGCTCGTATTTTGAACCGGTAAACGCCCAAAAAACTAAATCTTTGAGATATAAGTCCAAAGAATAGTAATAAAATCAATAGCTCCTATAGCCACCATTATAAGAATACCCCTCGTACTGGGTTTTTTAACCTTAATTGGCATTATAAAGAGCAAAGAAACTATAAGCATAGCGATAAAATAAAAAGGAGTTATATCAAAAGGTGTTATGTATTGAAGAGATAAAAGTATAGGGAATATAAGGGCTGCAGTGGTAACGGGAAGACCGGTATAATAAACCCTCTGACCCTCATTATTCTCATTACGGCTTTCCTCCTCCACATTAAAATAAGCAAGTCTTATCAAAGCCGTCAGTACATATATGGACATAATGGCGTAAAAGATGCTTACAAAAGGAGAGGTAGTCATACGATCGGCGTGAGCCCTGTTTATTTCAGGCATGGAAGGAAGAACTCTCAGCATGGAATTTCCTATACAGGCAGGTAAAACTCCAAAAGCCACAAGATCTGCTAAGGAATCGATCTGGATACCATATCTCTGTTCGGAAATAGTACGATTCTTCTTTGTTCTGGCCACCTTTCCGTCGAAGGCATCAAAGAGGCCTGAGATCATAAGGAAAAATACTCCTATAAAGGGATGTCCCTGTCCGTCCATACATATCAAAATTCCCAAAACTGCCGAAACAAGGGACGCATAAGTAAGAATTACAGTGTAATCAAAATATCCAATCATTTCTTTTTCCTTATTTGAATGATAATATAACCAATTACTACAAATATAAGACCTGTTGTAACGCTGCCGTAGAAGGTAACTCCCCTGCAGAGCACCTCCATGTTTATTGCAGCCTCCTCAGAAAGGAACTGTTTAAAACCGTCTATCAGCATATAATCTGCAGCGCCCATAGCTCCCGGTATAGGAACACAGTTAGATCCTGCAGAAGCCAGGCACTGTACGACAAGAGCCTTCAAAGAATGGGAAAGATTATGCCCCACCGCTTTAAATAGGAAGAAAGTAATCATAATATAACTTATTCTTTGAAGCATATTCCATATAAAAATACGAAAAATGATCCGCCCCTTGCCTAAAAGCAGCTTAGAACATAGGCTGTAATCCTCAATAAGCTTACCAAGCTTTTTATCAAGCCTTTCCGAAAACTTCACAAAGCCGATTCCCCTGATAAAGGAATTAAAAGCTATACACATATTATATAAAATTTTTGGCCTTATTAACAGTAAAAGAAAGAAAAATCCAAGGATTAAGAGTATAGCGGATCCTACCACCACCATGATCTTAGACAGCCTTGAAAAATCCAAAAAGACCGAAAAATTAAAGACAAGGGCTGTTAAACCCGATAAAAGCAGGGCTAAAGTATACATAACAAGAGTTATTAAAAGCGCTACCGTAGCAGTTGCTGCGGGAACCCCGCTTTGCAGCATAAACCATGCACATGCAGGCTGGCCGCCGCTGGCTGAAGGAGTGATAGCCGAGAAATAAACATCGGAAGCTCCAAACAGGAGCCCTCTTTTATAGCTTTTTGTATAGCCAAGGCTGCTTGTAACAGTTATGATAGAAAGACCTTCAAACCAAATATAGCCAAGCATGCTGGCAAAAGAAAGAAGCAGCCAGATCTTATTGGAGCTTCTTAAAAGCTCCAAAAGCCTGTCAAAAGAAAAACTTCTGCTTTGAGCTGTCACTGCCCACACGGTAAGCACTGCTATTATAATGGAAAATATGGCCCAGAAGATCGTTTTTTTGTTCATACCCTATGAACTCTTTTCAGGATAACATCTGCAAGGATCAATCCTATTTCAAATACGATCACGCCCCCTGCGATATCCGTTAATACATGCTGCTTCAATAGTACTGTAGAGGCAAATACAAGAATGGTGAATATCAGATTCCCCTTCTTGAACCATTCAGGTAAAGAGCTTATATTTGAACAGCCTCTGTAACAGGCCCATGATTCCAGACAATGTATGGAAGGGAAAAGATTATCCGCCGCATCCATAGCGTATAGCTGGGCAACCAGCCGCTCAAAGATCCCGCTTCCCCTAACATCGGGACGGCTTAAAGTAGTTGGAAAGCTCATAAAGATGATCAGACATAAAAGCTTTGCTATGATCTCTCCGAAAAATATCCTGTAGCAATAGCTTTTATCCTCGTGTCCTATTCTTATATAACAGTATATCCACTGAAAATAAGCAGCCAGATAAATAATTATAAAAGCCGGCACAAAAGGAAGCAGATTGTCAAGCGGGGTTTCGATATTATAGTGAAAGCGGGTGCTGGTAAAGACCCTTGTACCAAAATAGGCCAGACCGTTCATAGCTAACATAGCTAAAAGCGGAAGGACGGAATATCTTGGTACTATTGCATGTTGTTCTCTGGTATTCAAGCTATTATCCTCTATATAAGCTTTCTTATATTTATT
>JAILBX010000091.1 GCA_024680675.1 Lachnospiraceae bacterium
CTGCTGCAGTTAAAAACTATCTTAGCTCCTGCTTCGGCATAAGCCTTGGCAATGGCATAACCTATACCGTATGCCGCTCCGGTCACCCATGCAACCTTTCCTTCCAATGAAAATATATCACTCATTTAATAAATCCTCCTGTTTTTTATTTTAAGTCTGTGGCTTTTAAATTATCCATGTCATCGAATTCCTGATTTTCTCCACCCATTGCCCATATAAAGGTATAATTTGTGGTTCCCGCTCCTGAATGAATAGACCATGAAGGTGATATTACCGCTTCCTCATTCTTCATAACAATGTGTCTTGTTTCAGAAGGCTCTCCCATAAAATGGAAAACCACATTGTTTTCCGGTATATCAAAATATGTGTAGATCTCCATCCTTCTTTCATGGGTATGAGAAGGCATTGTGTTCCATATGCTTCCCTTATCAAGAACTGTCATTCCCATACTGAGCTGACAGGTTTTTAAAACATCCGGATGTATAAACTGGTTAATGGTTCTTTTATTACACTCCTCCACCGTACCTAAGGGACGCTTTATAGCATCCTTAAAGGTCAAAAGCCTGGTCTCATAGGAAGTATGAGCCGGAGCGCTTACCATATAGAATTTAGCCGGCTCACTCTGGGAGTCGGAAGAGAATAAAACCTCCTTTGCTCCCTTTGTTATGTAGAGACAATCCTTATGTCCAAGAGAATAAGTCTCCCCATCAACCTTTATCTTTCCCGGGCCACCGATATTAAATATACCTATCTCTCTTCTTTCCAGGATATAGCTGGTACCAAAGTTTGCATATACATCTATTCCATCATCAAGAGACATTTCTCTTGTAACCGGCATACATCCAAAGGTAACCATCCTGTCTACGTGAGAATACACACTTACGACCTTATCCTTCTGATAGAGGTCTGTAATAAGAAATTCATTCCTTAGCTCCTCAGTAGTGTATCTTTTTACATCTTTTTGATTTGCTGAATATCTTATATCCATATCTTCTCCTTCCCTTTTAAGTGCATCTCAGCCTATGCACATATTTTATCCCACAGGCATAACCCCGGCCTTTGATCCCTAAAGAAGAGATCCCAAAATTACCCCCTGCCCGCAGATAACAGATCTATAAAAATCTAACTTAAATAATATCACTATTTACCCTCCTTTACCACAGGGAAATTCAAGTTTCCCTTAAATGAAAAAAGAACCTAACATCCTCTTTTGGATGTTAGATCCTTTTATTTATGCTGATGACCAGAATCGAACTGGTGACCCCCGCACTACCAATGCGGTGCACTACCGACTGTGCTACATCAGCAGACTTGTATAATGTATCACACTTCTTTTTATTTTTCAAGTCTCATTTGCTATCATACCGTCAAGAATTCTCCTGATCTTTTCCCTTAGCCTTTGAGTGGCATTATCTACAGTCTTCTTTTCCTTCCCAAGGGCTTTGGATATCTCGCCATACTTCATACCCTTTATATACATTTCATAGACCTCTTTTTCCAAAGGGCTTAAGCTTTGCTTGATTATAGCATCCAGCTTATCTGCTTTTTCATTATTTAAAACCGTATCCTCCACACTGTCCATTCCCCTCAGGTTATCATCCCCCGATTCATCCAGGGGAAGAGCCTGGTTTAAAACAAGATTCTTCTCTGCCCTGTCCCTTCTTATGGCATCAATGATATGATTTTTAATACACCTTGAGGCATGGGTAACAAATTTAACTCCCTTTTCCCCGTCAAAGGATCTGATGGCATAAACAAGTCCTATCATACCCTCCTGTATAATATCGTCCGAATCTCCTCCCAGAATAAAAAAGTTGTTTACTGAAATTATTTTTCTGACAGTTTTTTTATGACGCTCAAGCAGCTCCTGAAGGGCTTCCCTGTCTCCCTCATTATACCTGCAAACAAGCTCCTCGTCTGTAGCTTTACACTGATCCTTTTCCATTATATCTCTGCCTCACTATCTCATAAGAAAGAATACCGGCTGCCACGGAAGCGTTAAGAGAATCTATGTCTCCTTTCATGGGGATCCTTGCCACCATATCGCATTTCTCTTTTACAAGCCTTCCCACTCCCTCTCCCTCAGATCCAATAACAAGACCTATGGGTCCTTTCAGATCCAGATCATACATAAGCTCACCGCTCATATCAGCACATACAAACCACAGACCTCTTTTTTTGAGCTCTTCTATGGTCTTTGACAAATTGGTAACCTTTACCACCGGTGTATAATTCAAGGCTCCCGCAGAGGTTCTCGCTACTGTTGCGGTAAGTCCCACAGCACGGTTCTTGGGAATGATCACTCCATGAGCTCCGCAAAGATTTGCTGTACGTATTATGGCTCCCAGATTATGGGGATCAACAATATTGTCAAGGAGAATGATAAAGGGATCCTCTCCCTTCTTTCCCGCATTATCAAAGATATCCTCCATATCAGAGTATTCATAGGCTGCCGCCCTTGCTATAACCCCCTGATGATGGCCTGTCTCACTTAAGTTATCAAGCCTCTCCTTATCCACATACTTTATCACACAGTCACTTTTTCTTGCCTCTCTTTTAATGGTAAGTATAGGACCGTCCTGACATCCATCCAGGATATAGAGTCTGTCAATGGGCTTGTTTGCCCTAAAAGCCTCGATAACAGCATTTCTGCCCTCTATATTATATTCCATAAATTTACTGAATCCTTCCTCTGCTTCAAGTCTTTTTCATCCATTCGCAGTCAAGCAGCACTATACCCTCTTTGACTATGGATACCAGTCTTTCCGTTCTTCCCTTAAGGTAAAGATAGCCAATAAGAGCCTCAAGACCCGTCGCCTTGCAGTAAGTTGCAAAGTTTACATTTTTGGCCTTTGTATAGGGTTTGGCATTTCTTCCTCTCCTGTAGATATTCTGCTCCTCTTCACTTAAGGAGCTGTATATTTCATCTACTATCTTAGCCTGAGACTCAGCCTTCACAACCTCCGTTGTCTTCTTGTGAAGGATTCTTGCGGGACAGTTTGCAAGCTCCACCACAACTGTCTTTACCACCAGATCAAAAACACTGTCCCCGATGAAAGCAAGTGAAAGAGGTGAATACTGGTTGGGATCCTTGTCCTTAAGCGCAAACTGATCCTTTATATTATCAAAAATACTTATGCTCTGTGCCACTTTACCCCTTCCCTTGTATCCTCCAGAACAATACCCTTGCTTAAAAGCTCATCCCTTATCTCGTCTGCCCTTTTGAAATCCTTATTCTTTCTTGCAAGAGTTCTTTCTTCGATCATATCTTCTATCTTTGAATCCAGCAGTTCTTCATCCTTCTCTACCTTTAAGCCGAGGATGTCGCAAAGCTTAAGCAGCTGGGAAAGATTTTCATTAAGATAGCTTCTGCTGTTTGTGGCCAGGCAGTTTATATTTACAAACTTGACATTATTAAAGACTGCGGTTATGGCATCAGCTGTATTAAAATCATCATCCATTGCCTCTTCAAATTCCTCTGTGAATTTACGGGCTTTTAAAAGCTTCTCCTCCTCTTCCTTATCCATATCCTCATGATCGCTGTTTTCAATAAGATACTTAAGGTTGGAAACTCCCTTGCTTATCCTGTCAAGAGAATTCTTTGCCGCATCCATAAGCTCCCTGCTGAAATTAAGGGGCATTCTGTAATGAGCTGAAAGCATGAAAAATCTTAATACGGAAAGATCATATTTTTCCGATATGTCCCTGACAGTAAAAAAATTTCCCAGGGATTTGCTCATCTTTTTATTATCAATATTTAAAAAGGCATTATGAAGCCAGTATCTGGCAAATTCCTTCCCATTGCAGGCTTCGCTTTGAGCTATCTCATTCTCATGGTGGGGAAATACAAGATCCTCTCCTCCCGCATGGATATCTATGGACTCTCCCAAATACTTTCTGCTCATAACCGAGCACTCGATATGCCATCCCGGTCTTCCATCACACCAGGGAGATTCCCAATAGGGTTCCCCTTCCTTCTTGGGCTTCCATAAAACAAAATCCAGGGGATCATCCTTTTGATCCTCTCCCGACACAAGCAGTGAACGGTTTCCTCCCCTCAGATCATCTATATTCTTATGGGAAAGCTTGCCGTAGTCCTTAAACCTTCTGGTCCTGAAATATACGGTCTTATCCTCCCCCACATAGGCATAGTCCTTATCAATAAGGGTCTTTATCATTTCGATCATGCCATCTATCTCTTCCGTTGCCTTGGGATGAAAGGTTGCCTCTCTGACATTCATTCCCTTCATATCCTTCTTACATTCCTCAATATATCTCTCGGATATCACGGAAGCATCCACCCCTTCCTCCAGGGCAGCCTTTATTATCTTGTCATCCACGTCAGTAAAATTAGATACAAAGTTAACTTCATAACCCTTATACTCCATGTACCTTCTTACAGTATCAAATACTATCATAGGTCTGGCATTTCCTATATGGATCAGGTTATATACGGTAGGTCCGCAGACATACATTTTAACCTTGCCCTCTTCAAGAGGCTTAAATTCTTCTTTTCTACCTGACAAAGTATTAAAAACTCTCATTATGTAAACCTACCTTTCCTTACTGAGCGGACAGCCCCCGCACTCACTGCAGGAATTTCCGTAAATTATATTTTGTCCTTCTATCATATCCACCGGCTCCTGAAGAAGGCATACAGCCTGTGAAGCTATTCCTTCTCCCCTTCCGGTAAAACCAAGTCCCTCTTCAGTGGTTGCCTTAATATTTACAAGCCCCTTATCTATCTTCAGAGCTTTTGCAATATTATCTTCCATTTCCTCAATATAGGGTCTCATCTTTGGTTTCTGAGCTATTATGCTGGCATCTATATTTCCGATGACATATCTCTTTTCCAAAAGCAGCTCCCCCACTCTTTCAAGGAGCAAAAGGCTTGATATTCCCTTATATCTTTCATCACTATCAGGGAAATGTTTTCCTATATCCCCAAGGCCTGCTGCCCCTAAAAGTGCATCCGAAATGGCATGCAAAAGTACATCCGCATCGGAGTGTCCTAAAAGTCCCAGTTCATAAGGTATCTTTACCCCTCCGATTATCAGATCTCTGCCCTGGCAAAGTCTGTGAACATCATATCCTATTCCAATTCTCATATTCTTTCCCGTTAGCGGCCAAAAAACTCAATGATCAGACCATAAAACAATCTGATCCGGTATAGAGGCCGTCTTTTCCTTATATCGATAAAAAAGCCCTGAATCCCACTATTTACGCAGTTTTCAAGGCTTCTTAAGTAGCGAGAGAGAGACTTGAACTCTCAACCTCCCGGGTATGAACCGGACGCTCTAGCCAGTTGAGCCATCTCGCCATTCTATTTTGTTGGCTTGTTTGCAACAACAAGATAGATTTTACTTAAAAGCATCTCTTTTGTCAAGTGAAGCTTTAAAAAATTCTCTAATATTTATTCCGGGCTTTTTTCAATTATTTGATCCCAAAGCTCCATAAGCCTTTCATAGGAAAAAGTATCATCCTGTCTCCTGATGTAGTTATCCTTTGCCATTTCTTCAGAATAGTCCCTAAGGGGGTATACAATTACTCCATCCTCCCCCCTGTGTATATCACATACAAGAGCCTCTGCTCCGTACTCCTTTACTATAACCCTGCCCTTTTCGTCACGAGCTATGGTCACCTTTGCCATGGCGCCTAACATTCTGGGAGTTACCTTTTCTCCTGTAGCGGAAGTCCAGTTTACATAATTCCCCAGGGAATAGTATACCACCATTTTTTCACCATTTTCCCTCTCTAAGACCTCAATGGGTTCTATAACATGAGGATGGGTTCCAAGCACCAGGTCAACTCCGCTGTCTAAAAACAGTTTTGTCCACTTTTCCTGCTCCTCACTTTTTTTAAGACTGTATTCCCTTCCCCAGTGGGGACAGACTATGGTAAGGTCCGCCTCTTCTTCAGCTCTTTTTATATCCTCAAGGACCTTATCCTCCTCAAGCAGATCAACTCCAAAGGGCATGTCCTTTGGCAGGGGGATCCCGTTGGTTCCGTAGGTATAATTAAGTATGGCAAGCCTTATATTATTTTTTTCATATATGTATATATTCTCAGAATCCTCCCTGGAAGCATGGATTCCAAGATAGCTTATATCCGGATACTTTTTTTCCCAGTTTTCAATACAGTTTATTATTCCCTTCTTTCCCTTATCAAGGGCATGATTTGTGGCATGAAGGATCAGATCAAAACCGTTTTTAACCAGGGCATCAGCAATTTCATAAGGGGCGTTAAAGGTTGGATAGCCCGATATTCCAAGCTCTTCCCCTCCTATTATCACCTCTTCGTTTACCAGAGCAAGATCGGCTTCTTCTATCTCATCCCTGGTTTTTGAAAATATGGCATTGAAATCATAACTTCCATCCGGTCTTCGTGAGGCAGTTAAAACCGGAACATGAAGCAAAATATCTCCTACCATTACAAGACTTATCTCTTCCTCAGCGGCTGCTTTTCCATCAAGGGCTTCCTCCCTCTTCTCACCCTCCAAAGAGGCATCCCATTTTTTATCTTCCTCTTCCTTAAAGGAGCCTGCTTCTTTTTCCTCCTTAGGCTTATCCTTCTCAGAGGAGCTTTCCATCTTTACTTTATTTAAACTTTCCCTCTTATATTCAGTTTCTTTGGCTCTGCTGCAGCCCCCTAAAAGAAGAAGCAGCAGAAGCAGAAATATAAAAATTTTATTTTTCATGATCTTATTCCGAATAATTATTGTTTCCGATTTTGGTCTATACGATTTTTACTCTAATATGTATATAATAAATATAGTAAATAATATGAAGGGGGGTAAAATGCCTTTGGCATTGTAAAAGGATTATGATCAGTTACGATAGGTTATGGATCACTATGAGATCAAGAGGGGAAACAACTTATACCCTCATAAAAAATCACAATGTAAGTCCGGGACAAATATCCCGTCTTAAGCGCAATCAAGGTGTCAGTACCCATACAATTAACATGTTCTGTAATATTTTAAAATGTGATATCGGAGATATTTTAGAATATATAAATATTGACTCAAAGGGGGAATAAATAAGTCATATCATACTTCTTTATTATTCCAATTTAAACCTTGAATATATCTGCTTTAGGTGGCAACTATGATCTAGTTATTTTATGCAAACAGGTCTTTTAAAATCCTTATGCAGATCAAATCTGTCATCCTTTTCGACTCTGTGCCCGGGATCGTCATTACTTTATGGCAGACCCGGTTAAGATTGCCTTCATATCTTAAACACATCTAAAAATCTGTTCACCTAAAGCAGATAAAATTCAGTAGCTGCTTCCTTTCTACATCCTTTCCGGAGCAGAAAATCCAAGAAGATCTATACATGTCTCTAAAAGTCTCCTGCTCAGTAACAGAAGAGCTATCCAGCCTGTCTGTTTATCCTTGTCTTCCTCCGTCAGTATCTTATTCTCATGGTAAAAATGATTAAATGCATCTGCTACATCATATATATATGCGCAAAGTCTGTGGGGCGCCAGCTCATTAAAGGAGTTCTCCATAACAAAAGAATACTTTGAAAGCTCCAGCATAAGCTTCTTTTCAGCCTCATTGTCTGCCTTATTGCACCCATGCCCACTTACTGTCCCTGCAAGCTTCTCCTCATCTATTGAATTCTCCTTACAGTACCTTGAAAGTATGGATTTTATCCGCACAATAGTATAAAGGATATAGGGACCTGTATTTCCCTCAAAGGATGTAAACTTATCAATATCAAATATATAATCCTTTGTGGCCTGATTGGAAAGATCCCCGTATTTTAAGGCAGCAAGTCCTACTGTTTTTGCTGTCTCTCTTGCACTTTCCTCATCCACCTCATGATTTTCCTTTATCTTTTTAAACATCTCATTGTTTATATCGGATATCAGTGTTTCAAGACGCATCACCCCACCCTCTCTTGTCTTAAAGGGTTTCCCGTCCTTACCGTTCATAGTTCCAAAGCCTAAAAAGCTTAGCCTGGTATCCTTATCCATAATACCGGTTTTCACCGCACATCTGAAAACCTGTATAAAGTGCATCTCCTGCCTCTTATCCACCACATAGATCACCTGGTCTGGATCAAAAAGCTTCTTTCTTTCAAGAAGAGTTGCCAGATCCGTAGTGGTATAGAGAGCAGCCTTATCCGATTTAAGTATCATACAGGGAGGAACCTCCTTTGTATCCTTTTCCTCCTTAACATCAACCACCAGGGCCCCCTCACTTTCGTAGGCAAAGCCATCCTCCTTCATTTTTTCAACCATATCCGGGATATACTTCTGAACGTCCGATTCTCCCTTCCACCATTCAAAATGAACATCCAGGTTATTGTAATTCTTTTTAAGATCCTCCTTGGAGATCCTCATAATATGATCCCATAAGGCTCTATAACCCCTTCTTCCGTTTTGAAGCTCATAGGTAGCCCTTAAGGCCTCCTCCTTAAATACTTCATCTTCCTTGGATTTTTGTGAGGCTGTAGGATATATCTCCTCAAGCTCTGAAATGGTAAAGGGTGCTTTAGCAGGGTAGTCCCCTGTGTAGGATTCATCAAAATATTCAAGCCCCGGTTCTCTTCTTTTAAGTTCAGCTATTATAAGTCCCATCTGAAGGCCCCAGTCTCCCAGATGGATATCCCCTATAACCTCATGACCCATATATTTTGCTATACGCTTTATGCTTTCCCCAATGATGGCAGCTCTTAAATGTCCCACATGCAAGGGCTTTGCCACATTGGGACCGCCATAATCCACTATTATCTTTTTAAGCTCCCCAGGCTTTTCCATCCCAAAGGAGTCCTCTTTAGCCATGCTGTCCAGATATCCCTTAAGGAAAGCTTCCGACAGATTAAGGTTAAGAAATCCCGGCTTAACAGCCGAAACCATAGAAAAACAGGAGCTCTCCTTCTTTAATATATTCCCGACCTCTTCTGCTATCTCAATGGGAGCCTTATGATACTTTTTTGCCAAAGCCATTGCGCCGTTACATTGAAACTCGCAAAGATCCGGTCTGTTGGAAAGGGTAACCCTTGCATATTCCTTATCATAGGAGGCTTTTTCAAATGCTTCACCCACTATATCACTTATCTGATCTATCAATTTTTTCATTATATCTATCCCTCCTTGAAAACTCACAGCCACAATAATCCTGTCTGTAAAGCCCATATTCCTTTGAAAGCTCTGTTGATCTTAAATATCCGTTCTTTTTCTTAAAGTCAGATGGAAGATGCCTGATATTATACTCATCCCCTATCCTTTCACCTATCTCATTTATCCAATCCGCATTCTTTAAGGGAGAAATTGAAAGAGTGGTGGTAAAATAATCGAAGCCTCCCTCCTTTGCATACTCCGCAGCCTTTCTGAGTCTTATCTCATAACACTTATAACACCTATTTCCACCCTCAGGCAGATACTCCAGACCCTTAGCCATTTCCAAAAAGACCTCCGGCTCATAGTCCCCCCGGATAAACTTTATATTTATCCTGTCCTTTTCTTCAAAGTCTTCATTATATATATCAATAAGCCTTTTAAGCTCCAAAGCCCTGTGTTCATACTCCGACTCTGAGGTTATATTGGGATTATAATAAAGATCTGTTATATCAAAAAACTCTGCCAGATACAGTAAACAATAGCTTGAACATGGGGCGCAGCAGCTGTGCAGCAAAAGCCTCGGCTTATTATTTAAATCTATTGCTCCGGTTATGGCATCCAGCTCCTTCTGATAATTTCTTTTATTCATATTTATAGAAATACCTCTTATTTTCTTATTTCCATCTTTTAAAAAAATCAAGGCTCCTTATCAGACGGAAAAAATAAGGGATATGATGGGAATCGTCACTACCGAAAGTATTGTGGTCAAAGCTACCCCTCTTGAAGGAATGGATACGTCTGCATCATACTGCTTTGCCAGCATTACAGGCATGGTTGCCACAGGAGTTGCTATCATTATCATGCAGGTACCCTTAAGATTGGCATCAAGGCTAAGAGGACTTAATATAAGCATCCACAAAACAGGTATGATTATGAGCTTAAGAAAGGAAAAAAGCAAAAGCTTTTTATCTGTAACAAGACTCTTTATCTCGGTCTTTGCCAGAGAATCTCCTATTACCATCATACTCAAAGGCGGTGTTATATTTGCTATATAATCTATAGAGGATCTTAGTACCTCAGGAGGAGTCAGATCCATCAGATAGATGACCACTGATACTATACAGGCAACGATACCTGCATTAAATAGCTTTTTAAGAGTGTCTGTTACTTTATGTAAACCACTTTCTCCCGGATCCTTTTCCTTTTTCCCCCTTATGATACTGATACCCCAGGTATAGACAAGAAGAGCAAAGGGAAGCTGAAAAATAGCTGCATGAAGCAGGGCCTCAGGTCCATACACGGCGCTTATAAGAGGAAATCCCATAAATCCCGTATTGGAAAAGACTGTTATGACCCTCCAGAGTCCTTCCTCCTCTTTTTTTGTCCTTAATATCAGCGGTACCAGCCTGCTTACAAGAAGCAGAAAGACATTCATTGCCACAGCAATAAAAAAGGTAAAGGCTAAATCCCCTCCTGTCAGAGTCTTTTTTGCGTCAATTGCCGCATCTACTATGAGAAGGGGATTTGCCACATTTACAACAAGTGAGGATATGGACTTTATGGCGCTGTCATTGAACATATCCTTTTTCCTGCAGATATAGCCAACTATCATTATTATAAATAAAACCGACATCTGCTTTAATAAGATCATAGGAAGTATTTAACTCCTGACTCAAATATTTTCATATCCTGATCTCCGTATATATTCAGGGCTACTCCGTCTCCTCTTCTTTCCGAATGGCCCATCTTTCCAAACACTCTTCCATCAGGGCTTAATATTCCTTCTATAGCCATATAGGACCCATTTACATTCCATTCCTCATCCATGGAAATATTTCCCTTAGGATCACAATACTGGGTTGCCACCTGGCCCTTTTCAAACAGCTCCTTAAGCACCTCTTGATCAGCCACAAATCTTCCTTCTCCATGGGATGCGGGTATTACATACACATTGCCCACTGTGGCCTCTGTAAGCCAGGGTGATCTGTCTGAAACCACCTTAGTGTAAACCATCTTGGAAACATGTCTGTTTATAGTGTTATAGGTAAGAGTAGGAGAAGCCTCATTCTGACCTGTTATCCTGCCTGAAGGAACAAGGCCCAGCTTTATCAGCGCCTGAAATCCGTTACATATTCCAAGAACAAGTCCGTCCCTCTTATTTAAAAGCTCCCAAACGGCTTCCTTTATGGCCTCATTCTGGAATGCGGTTGCAAAAAACTTGGCGGAACCGTCAGGCTCATCACCTGCTGAAAATCCTCCCGGGAACATTATTATCTGGGATCTCTTTATTGATTCCTTAAATTCCAGAACCGAATCTCTTATGTCCTGAGGATCCCTGTTCTTAAATACCTTTGTTATCACAGAAGCTCCTGCTCTTTCAAAGGCCTTTGCAGAATCGTATTCGCAGTTGGTTCCGGGGAATACAGGTATGAAAACCCCGGGCTTTGCTATCTTATTTTTACAAAGATAAACCTTCCCTTCCTTATAAATATCTGTATCGATCTTTGAAGTATCATCTCCCGATCTGGTGGGGAATACCTTCTCAAGAGGCTTCTTCCACTGCTTTAAGGCATCCTCTTCAGAAAGAGTAATATCCCTGTATTCAAAGCTTCCTTTATCGGTAACCTCTCCTAAAAGTGTGTACCTTATTGAAAGCTTTCCAAGGTTTTCACCCTTGACTTCAGCAATTATCAATCCGTATTGAGGTTTGAAAATATCTCTTTCATCTATATTATGTTCTATTTTAAAGCCAAGAGCATTACCGAAGGCCATTTTTGAAAGGGCAGCAAAGATACCGCTTCCGTCGGGAACATATGCTGACTCTATAAGGCCTTTTCCTGCATCCTCTTCAAATTTATCATACTGCCTGTCAAATTCATCATAGTCGGGAAGATCATTTTCATCCCTGTCCACCTTAAGTATCACCAGCTTGTTACCGGCTTTTTTTAATTCAGGAGTGATAACCTCCTTTATATCTGCAGTATCCACAGCGAAGGATACAAGAGTGGGCGGAACATCTATGTCATTAAAGGTTCCTGACATGGAATCCTTACCTCCTATGGAAGGAAGACCGAATCTAAGCTGAGCCTCAAAGGCGCCTAAAAGGCTTAAGAAGGGTTCACTGTACCTTTCAGCTTCCCCTGTCATCCTCTTAAAATACTCCTGGAAGGTAAATCTTATCTTTTTATGCCTTCCTCCTGCTGCCACTATCTTTGCCATAGACTGAAGGACTGCATAGACAGCTCCATGATAAGGACTGAAGCTGGATAAATAGGGATCAAAGCCGTAGCTCATCATTGTTACCGTATCACATTTTCCCTTTTTAACCGGGAGCTTGGCTATCATTGTCTGGATTTCCGTAAGCTGATACTGTCCTCCATAGGGCATAAGCACGCTTCCTGCTCCTATTGAGGAGTCAAACATCTCTACAAGTCCCTTCTGGGAGCAGACATTAAGATCCTTAAGGGTTGTCAGCATGGCCCCCTTAATATCTGAAGCCTTCAGGCAATCCTCAATGCCCTTTATTTCATACTTATTGAAGAAATCCTCCTTTTTATCCGGAAGGATCACCTTAACCTCAGTCTCCTGATGGGCTCCGTTGGTATTTAGAAACTCTCTTTTTAAGTTAACTATCTTCTTTCCGCGCCAGAGCAGAACAAGCCTTGGATCCTCGGTTACCACCGCAACCTCCACAGCCTCAAGGTTTTCTTCTGCGGCATATTTCATAAACTCTTCAACATCCTTTTTATCAACCACAACAGCCATTCTTTCCTGAGATTCGGAAATGGCCAACTCGGTTCCGTCAAGTCCTGCATATTTTTTTGGAACCTTATCCAGATCAATATAAAGACCGTCTGCCAGCTCTCCTATGGCAACAGAAACTCCCCCTGCACCAAAGTCATTACATTTCCTTATAAGTCTTGAAACCTCAGGTCTCCTGAAGAGTCTCTGCAGCTTTCTCTCAGTTGGAGCATTTCCCTTTTGAACCTCAGCTCCGCATTTTTCGATCGAGCTCTCCGTATGTATCTTTGAAGATCCGGTTGCTCCTCCGCAGCCGTCTCTTCCCGTTCTTCCCCCAAGAAGAATGATTATATTTCCGGGGTCTGAGCTAAGCCTCATAACATCCCTTCTGGGAGCAGCCCCCATAACGGCCCCTATCTCCATTCTCTTTGCTACATAATTGGGATGGTATATTTCCTTAACGTAACCTGTGGCAAGTCCTATCTGATTACCATAGGAAGAATAGCCGCTTGCAGCTCCTCTTACCAGTTTCTTTTGAGGCAGCTTTCCCTTAAGTGTAGCCTCCAGAGGAAGAGTAGGGTCTGCAGCTCCTGTTATCCTCATGGCCTGATACACATAGCTTCTGCCCGAAAGAGGATCCCTTATGGCGCCTCCCAGACAGGTTGCCGCTCCTCCGAAGGGTTCTATTTCCGTAGGATGGTTGTGGGTCTCATTTTTAAAGCTTATAAGCCATTCCTCCCTGACCCCGTCTATCTCCACAGGAAGCACTATGGAACAGGCATTTATCTCATCGGATTCCTCCATATCCTGAAGCTTTCCGTCCTTCTTCAGTTTTTTCATTGCCAAAAGAGCCAGATCCATAAGGCATATGAACCTGTTCTTCTTCTTTTGCTCAGATTCATCTCCATAGAGATCCTTCCTGGTCTCTATATACTTATTATAAGAATCCAGGATAGGTTTCCTGTAATCACCCTCCTCAAAAACTATGTCCTTTAGCTCTGTTGAAAAGGTTGTATGTCTGCAGTGATCTGACCAATAGGTATCAAGAACCCTTATCTCTGTCATGGTAGGGTCTCTTTTTTCATCATTAAGAAAATAATTCTGAATATGCTTAAAGTCCTTATAAGTCATAGCCAGCTCAAGAGAATCATAAAGCTCCTTTAATCTGTCATCCTCCATATCCTTAAAGCCGTCGAAAACCTTTATATCCTTTGGCTCATCATAGACGGTAATAAGTGTGTCAGGCTTTTTAAGTCCCGTCTCCCTCGAATCTACGGGGTTTATGCAATAATTCTTTATTGCAGTAAACTGCTCATCGGTCATTGACCCGGTCAGACAATAAGTTATTGCAGTCCTTATTACCGGATTTTCATCCTCATTCAAAAATTTTACGCACTGCTCGGCAGAGTCAGCTCTTTGGTCAAATTGTCCCGGAAGAAACTCTACGGAAAAAACCCTGTCATCCTCATTTCTTTCGAAATCCTCTTCGTAAAGCATATCAACAGGGGGTTCTGCAAATACCGTGGTCTTTGCTCTGTCATAGGTTTCCTTTGAAAGGTTCTCTATATCATATCTTATAAGCTCCCTAACCTCCTTAAGATCACTTACCGACAGATAACTGATTATATCTGCCTTCAACTCTTTTGCTTTTACTGCATAAGGTTTCTTTTTCTCAACATAGATTCTTCTGACCATTGCTTTCTCCTTCTGATTTGTTTTATGATTCATTTGCTGCCAAAACCTTTACCCGGATCATATATATTTTAACACCTCTGCCAGGTTTGAAACTCCCAGTAATTCTATACCCTTAACTCTTTTTGCCTGATCCATGGAGCTTTTTGGTATCAGACATTTTTTAAAACCTAGTTTTTTTGCTTCCGCCACCCTTAATTCCGGACAACTCACCGCTCTTACCTCTCCGCTTAGACCAACCTCACCAAATACTATGAGACCATCATCAACCGGCTTGTTTCTATAGCTTGAAACCACTGCCATAACTATCCCAAGATCGATAGCCGGCTCTGACATCCTGAGTCCTCCGGCAACATTCACATAGGCATCACATTCCGATGTCTTAAGATTCAGTCTCTTTTCAAGCACTGCCATCAAAAGATTGAATCTGTTAATATCGGCTCCCGTTGCCTGCCTCTTGGGAAATCCAAAGCTTGTTTTTGCCACAAGGGCCTGTATCTCTAAGAGCATGGGTCTGCTTCCCTCCATTGCACAGCATACCACGGATCCGGAAGCATCCTCAGGCCTGCCGGAAAGCATATATTCGGAAGGATTTTTCACCTGGGCAAGGCCCTCCGTCCTCATTTCAAAGACCCCCAGCTCATTTGTGGAGCCAAACCTGTTCTTTACTCCCCTTAACAATCTGTAGGAGGCAAATCTGTCTCCTTCAAAATACAAGACTGTATCCACCATATGCTCTAAGACCCTGGGACCTGCCACCATACCCTCTTTAGTCACATGCCCCACAATAAATATGGCTATGGAAAGAGACTTTGCCAGCTGCATAAGCATCATGGTGGATTCCCTTACCTGGGAAACTGATCCCGGAGCTGAGCTTACTGCTTCTATAAACATGGTCTGGATAGAATCAATGACCACGATTTCCGGTTTATTCTCCCTTACGATATCACATATGACTTCAAGGTCTGTCTCGCAGAAAACACTCAATTGATCCGAAAAATCTCCTATCCTTAAAGAACGCATCTTTATCTGCTTTAAGGATTCTTCCCCGGATACATAGAGCACCCTGTGTCCGTCAGCTGACAGATTTCTGCATACCTGGAGCAGTATGGTGGATTTTCCTATTCCCGGATCCCCTCCTACCAAAACAAGGGAGCCCGGTACTATACCGCCTCCCAACACTCTGTCAAACTCCTCCAGTTTTGTGCTGATCCTGTCATCCTCCCTGACCTCAATAGCTGATAATTTTGAAGGCGCATGATCTGACGATACAGCGCCTTTTCTTTTAATACCGCTCTTTAGGTTCTTACCTGATCCGACAGGCTCTTCAACCAGAGTATTCCATTCCTTGCAAACCGGACACTGTCCCATCCACTTTGCAGATTCATTTCCGCAATTGGAACAGAAAAATACGCTGGTCTTTTTTGCATTTGCCATTTAAATCTTTGCCACCTTAACAGGAATATCCCCTTCTCCGGCAAGCTCAACGCTAAAGCTGAGTTTTCCTCCCAGATTAGTCTTCATCTTAACAGCCTGTCTGTCACCCACATAGATCTCATATTCAGTATCTTCCATAAGACCAAGAGTGATCTGTGAATCCTCATTACCTGAAACAGAAAACTCCACGCCCTCCTTGGATGCCTTAAATCCTATAACTGACGTTCCTGGTTCAGACTCATATACAAATAATCCGTCTCTTTCAAGCTTTGTCAGCTCATTAAAGGTCTTCACCTTGTAAAGATTACCATTATTCTCATAGTCCTCGATCTTTTTCTTGGCGCTGAGCTCATAATCACCAAAGCTGAGTGCTCCGTCACTTTCTGTCCTTATCAATTCCTTAACCCTTGACATGCTTACTACCCTCCTCTTTTTTACTCTTCCTCTTTTTTTGTTATTGACCATATTGGTCTGTATCAACCGGCTAAAATCCTCATTTCTCCCTTTGAGAAGGAAACAGTAGCCTCCTTCGCATCCTTAAGCTCCCCTGAAAGAACCGCCTCCGCCAAAGGATCCTCTATCATGGTCTGCACCGCTCTTCTCAAGGGTCTTGCGCCATACTTTTTGTCCGTTCCCTTTTCAATGACATGCTTCTTTGCTCCCTCCGTTACCTTAAGACTGATGTTCAGCTCATCATACATCCTCTTTGCAAGCTGATCCGTCATTATTGTAACGATCTTCTTCATATCATTCTCATTAAGGGATCTGAATACTATGGTTTCATCTATCCTGTTTAAGAATTCCGGTCTGAAGAGCTTCTTGACCTCTTCCATAACCGCTTTTTTCATATCGTCATGATCCTTCTTCTCACTGCTGTCAGTGATAAAGCCGAGTTTTTTAGGCTCCATGATACGTCCCGCCCCGGCATTTGAGGTCATTATTATAACACAGTTTTTAAAGCTGACCTTTCTGCCATTTGAATCAGTGATATGACCATCATCCAAAACCTGTAGCAATATGTTAAAGACATCGGGATGAGCCTTCTCTATTTCATCAAAAAGCACTACGGAATAGGGATTTCTTCTGACCTTTTCCGACAGCTGTCCTCCCTCCTCATAGCCCACATAGCCCGGAGGGGAGCCTATCATCTTCGAGACGGTATGTTTTTCCATGTATTCGGACATATCCACCCTTATAAGAGCATCCTCAGTCCCAAAGAGCACTTCGGTCAATGCCTTTGACAACTCCGTCTTTCCCACTCCTGTAGGCCCCAGGAACAGGAATGACCCAATCGGTCGATTCTTTTCCTTCAGACCGACTCTTCCTCTCTTTATAGCTCTTGTAACAGCGCTTATGGCTTCTTCCTGTCCTATTACCCTCTTTCTTATTTCTTTCTCCATTTTAAGAAGCTTTGAGCTTTCTGCCTCTTCTATTCTCTTAAGAGGGATCTTTGTCCATTCTGATACCACATCTGCAATATCTTCTTTATTTACCTCTAAAGCCCTGCTCTCTGTTTTCTGCTTTCGCTTTATCTTTTTATAATGTTCCTTCTTAAAGGCATCATGCTCTCTCACAAGCTCTGCATAGTCCTCAGTCCTGCCTTCTCTGACAGCAATTTCCTTCTTTTCCTCAAACTCCCTGGATCTTTCATCGAAGTCATCACCTATCCTGACCTTTTGATATATGGAAAGCCTTACCTTTGCAGAAGCTTCGTCCAAAAGGTCTATAGCCTTATCGGGAAGAAATCTGTCAGTAATATACCTTGAGGAAAGCTTCACACAGGCCTCTACAGCTTCATCACTTATCTTAACCCCATGATGTTTTTCATAATTAGCTCTTATTCCCTTAAGTATATTTATGGAATCCTCTTCGGTGGGTTCACTTACGGCGATCTTTTGAAATCTTCTTTCAAGAGCTGCATCCTTCTCGATATACTTCCTGTACTCATCAAAGGTTGTTGCCCCTATAAGCTGGATCTCTCCCCTTGCCAGTGAAGGCTTTAAAATGTTTGAAGCATCTATCTTACCCTCTGAACTTCCGGCGCCTATTATAGTATGGACCTCATCAATGAAGAGAATGATGTTACCAGCGTTTATAACTTCTTTTATAACATTCTTTATTCTCTCTTCAAATTCTCCTCTGTACTTGCTTCCTGCCACCATGGCGGACAGATCAAGAGTCAATAGTCTCTTGCCTAAAAGTAAGCCCGGAACATCCCCCGCTACAATCCTTAAAGCAAGACCCTCTACGATAGCAGTCTTTCCTACTCCCGGTTCTCCGACTAGACATGGATTGTTCTTGGTACGTCTGCTTAAGGTTTGAATGATCCTTTGTATCTCAGACTCTCTTCCGATAACCGGATCCAGCTTTCCTTCCCTGGCTAACTGCGTTATATCCCTGCTGTAGGAATCCACAGACATGCCTTCCTCTTCTTCCTGTCCGTACTTCTTCTGGTTAAGCCTTGTATTCTGGATCTCATCCTTATGCTTTGAAATATCCTCACCCATAGAAACTATTACATCAAGGTAAAGCTTCTGAAGGTTGATCCCCAAAGTATTTATAAGTCTTACCGCCAGATTATCCAGATCCCTTATTATGGCGATAAGAATATGTTCGGTCCCTATTTCCTTTGCCTTGAAAGAATCTGCGACCTCATTTGAATACTCAAAAATATACTGAAGCTTTGGAGTATAGCCGTCCCTTTCCTTTATATCCACAAAATTATCTATGGCTATCTGATCCTTGATAAGCTGTATTATATCCTGGGTCTTGGCCCCGTTATCCTTAAGGACTCTGGCGGCCACACCCTCTCCCTCATCAATGAGTCCCAGGAGAAGATGTTCTGTGCCCACATAACCGTGTCCCAGTTTTTTTGAGTATTTTTCTCCTATAGATATAGCTTTTTTTGATCTTTCATTAAACTTTAGTGACATTAAAAGTTAATTCTCCTTAGTTCATTCATCGCCTGTGTTTAAAAACTCAAACTCAAAATCATCATCAGCTTCAAGATTTACGGTATCTGAACTTACAGGACTGGATTTTGGAGGCAGTCCTCCAAGGTATCCCTGGTTTTGAAAACCATAGTTATTCTGATCATCCGAATAGCTGTTATCAAATCTTATACTATGACCTCCTGTAATGGAGCTCTGACCTCCCGGTCCGGCTGAACCACCATATTGAAAGGCCGAATACTGATCATTGCCGTATCCGCCGTTCTGACCTCCATAGCTCGCGGATCCGTAACCCTGACTGTCATAGCCCTGTCTTCCATAGCCCTGATCGGCATAGCCCTGTCCTCCGTACTGGGAGCCTCCGTAGCCCTGGCTTCCATAACTCTGGCCTCCATAGCTCTGGCCTCCATAGCCTTGACTTCCATAGCCCTGATTATCATAGCTCTGACTTCCATAGCCCTGTCCCTGATAGCTTTGATTACCATAATCCTGATTTCCGTAGCTGAACTGACTTGTATCATAAATATCAGAATTATACTTTCTTCCTCCATACTGCTCATTGTAGGGATCAGGCTGGTAGGCGCCGGTTCCGAACATGGCCCCTGTATCATAGCCATCCGTCTGGCGCTGCTCCGATGCAAGCTGAGCTTCTCTTCTCCGATTTCTTTCTTCCTGCTGTTTTAAAAGCTCATCCCTCTTCTTTTCAAGCTCCTTTATTCTCCTTTCCTGCTCTTCAAGGGCGGCCTTCTTCTTTTCTTCCTCTTCTCTCTTTTGTCTCTTTATCTCTCTTTCTTTCTCAAGTTCTTCTTCTGAGGCTTCCTCTACTGTCTTCTTAGAGACCTTTGTTTCCTCTTGAGATCTGTTAAGGGCTTCCTCTTCCTCTTCTCTGCGCCTTGCTTCTCTTATGGCAAAGTCTCTCTCTGTATCCTTAGCACCGGTCTTCTTTATATTCAGCTCTCTTTCAGATCTCTGCATTTCCTCCCGGTCCTTGGATATAACAGCTTCCCTTTCTCTTGCCAGGGCAAACTCGATCTCCTCAGTGCTGATCTCATCTTTATCCTCTTTTACCGGTTTTTTCAACTCGGGCTTTTCCTTATCACCCTCCGCTAAGGCTTTTTCAATTCCTCTTACATCCCTTAGATTCCTTAAATCTCTCTTTTCCTTTACTGCTCTTACATCAACTTCCTCTTCCCTTCTTCTTTGGGATTCCTTAGGCTCTTCATCCCCTCTCTCCTGCAATCTGCTGAGATTCGGATCCTTTAAAACAGGCTTTTTAGCCTGGGCTGCCATAGCATCTCTTTCGGGCGGAAGCTTTCCTGATCCGGCTCTTTCCCCTGTTTCCATATCATTGTCTTCTCTGTATTTCTCAGAAGCCTTACTTACATCACTTCCGGTGGGACGCCTTGTATCATTACTGTCCTTCATGGCTGTTCCAAGAGCTTCAAAATCCAAAGACATGGACTCTTCTTCCTTTTGATCCCTTTTCTTTTTCTTTTTATCTTTGGCAGTACTTCTTGGATCAAATATATCCTTTTCGTTTGGCTCCTTACCTTTATGCCTGGCCTTGGGTTTTTCGGGAAGCTCCTCTCTATCATCCTCTTCAGAGCTTTTGTTTTTACCCTTCTCTGAATAATATTCATCCTCATCTATATACTCATAGCTCTGATAGTCCTTTAATTTTATAAGAGAAACTATCATTATGATAAGGAAGATCAAAAGAAGAAGGAATAAAACGCCAACCACTATATAGACCCATACAGGCAGATCCATGATGCCAAGCTCTGACCCTTTGCTGCCTGATGAAGCTCCCTGGCCTGAAGCAATCTGTAAAAACCTCTGATAAGTCCCTTCCTTCTGGTCATACTGGTAAAAGCCCTTTTCTCCTTGTGAGTTCATTGCATATAGCAAAAAGAAATCTGATGGAGACGGAGCATCTGAAGCCGGTGCAGCCCCTGCATCCCCACCGGCAGCAGCTGTTGAAGAATCTCCTCCTGCCACGGCATCTGATCTCATATATGCCTCGAGATTTTGTCCGTTCCATTGAAGAGTAGCCTTAATATATCCGGCAGGAGCCTCAATGCTTTCATCAGCCTTAAGTATGATTATATATTTTCCATTTCCTCCATCCACTATCCTGAAATCTGTCAGCTCCGGATTAACTCCGTCATAGAGCTTAAAAGATCCGTTTCCTCCACTGCTGTCTGTGGTGTAAAGAATAGTGATATCCGCAAAATCAAATTTTCCGCATTCACAATTGATCCCCTGGTAGGAGGTAATGTCCTTATGAAAAGAAACCGGCAGATATTCCTCCGGAAAGACCGAGGAAACAAAAATGCTGCTGTCTAATGTCGGTATTGTCTGGGCCTCCACTCCGCCAGCTGCGCTTCCTGCCGCCATGGCTGTTGTGTCTGCCCCGGCAGCGGCGGCTCCTTCTGCCCCGGCAGCTGCTCCCTCAGCGGCGGCTCCTTCTGCCCCGGCAGCTGCTCCCTCTGCTGCAGCTCCTTCTGCCCCGGCTCCATCCTGAGCGGCTTCTCCCTCTGTGTTTTTCGCACCCTCTGCAGCCTGACCTCCATCTACGGCATATACAGGCATAAATGCAGTAACCGAAAAAGTCAAAGTGAGTGCTATAACACTCAAAATATTTCTTACCCTACTGCCCATCTTTTCTCCTTTCATCCCGGTAAAGCAGCTTATTAAGGCTATCGATATATGTCATCTATCGCTTTACCGATATCCTTTCTGCAATATTTATTTTCGAAATTGACCCATTCGGTCGCCTTGTAAGCATTTTCCCTTGCCTTTTTTAAATCCTGGCCAAGAGCTGTAATACCAAGCACTCTTCCCCCATTTGTAACTATTTTTCCATCCTTCTCCTTACTGCCGGCGTGGAAGCAGTAATAGCCTTCCCGGTCATCAAAATTTTCCAGCCCCTTTATCTCGAAGCCCTTCTCATAGCTTAGGGGATAACCCTTTGAAGCCAGTACCACGCATACACAGGCCTCATCCTTAAAGTCAAGCGTGATCTTATCCAGATTGCCGTCAATACAGGCCTCCATAACATCAACGATGTCATTATTCATCCTGGGAAGTACCACCTGGGCTTCCGGATCTCCGAATCTGGCATTATACTCAAGTACCTTTGGACCTGCCTCTGTAAGCATGAGTCCAAAAAAGATTATTCCCTTAAACTCTCTTCCTTCCTTTGCCATAGCTTCCACGGTAGGCTCAAAAATATACTCTTTACAGTATCTGTCTATTTCATCCGTATAAAAGGGACTGGGTGAAAAGGTTCCCATTCCGCCTGTATTGAGTCCTGTATCTCCATCCCCCGCTCTCTTATGATCCTGAGCAGAGGCCATAGGCTTTATGGTCTTTCCATCAACAAAAGAAAGAACCGAGACCTCCCGTCCTGTCATAAACTCCTCTATCACAAGCTTATTTCCGGCATCTCCGAACTTCTTATCAAGCATTATCTCCTTTACGCCTTCCTTAGCTTCCGAAAGATCATTACATATAAGAACGCCCTTCCCCAAGGCAAGACCGTCTGCCTTTAAAACGATAGGAAATGTCCGGTTCTTTTCAAGATACTCTACGGCTTCCTCCGGATTTTCAAAGGTTTCATAGTCTGCGGTAGGTATATTGTACTTCTTCATCAATTCCTTCGAAAAAGCCTTGCTTCCTTCCAATATTGCTGCCTTCTTTTTGGGTCCGAAGCTTCTTATTCCCTTATCCCATAAAAAATCCGCCAATCCGGCAACCAGTGGATCATCAGGTCCTATAACCACCATATCCACCTTTTTCTCCAGGGCATATCCGGCTATTCCTTCAAAATCCATTACAGATATATTCTCGCATTCAGCCAGCTTGGATATGCCTGCATTCCCCGGAAGGCAGTATATCTTATCCACTCTTTTGCTTTCGCTAATCTTTTTTACCAGCGCATGCTCTCTTCCGCCGGATCCTACCACAAGAATCTTCATTTTTATATTTTCCTTTCAATCCTTATAAATACACAGCTTAAACTTCATCTGATATATAAGCTCTTCCATCCTTCATAATAACCCTGCCATGGGCTATTGCATCAATGGTCTTTGGTAATATGATCCACTCTGCCTCTTCCATTACCCTTCTCTGAAGGGATTCAGGGCAATCATCATTTTTAACTTCAACAGCCTTCTGCATTATTATAGGGCCGGTATCGGTGCCCTTATCAACAAAATGAACAGTGGCTCCCGTAACCTTTACCCCTCTTTCGATAACCTTCTCATGAACCTTAAGTCCATAATAACCATCTCCACAGAAAGAGGGAATAAGACTTGGATGGATATTTATTATTCTTCCGCCAAATTCCCTTACAAAATCCTCAGACAGCACAATAAGGAAGCCGGCCAGTACTATAAGATCAACTTCCGCCTCCTTTATTGTTTCTATCATGGCTTTATCATAATCCTGCCTGCTTTTATGATCCTTCTTTGAAATACAGACAGCCCTGATACCTGCCTCTTTTGCTCTGCTTAATGCATAAGCATCCTTTTTATTGCTTATTACTATCCCTATCTTTGTATCTTTTATCCTTCCATCGGCTATGGAATCAATAATAGCCTGAAGGTTAGTTCCACCTCCGGAAACCAGAACGGCTATATTTAACATAACAAAACGCCCTTTTCTCCTTTTTCGATATGTCCGATCCTAAAGGCTTTTTCTCCGGCCCCTTCTATGGCCGCCATAGCCTTGTCCACATCATTCTCATCCACAACAAGCATCATTCCTATGCCCATATTATAAGTGTTATACATGGCCTCTTCTTCTATCTTTCCGCTTTCCTTGATCAGCTCAAAGACAGGAGGTATCCTGTAGCTTTTCTTTTCAATGACCGCTTTTACTCCATCAGGGAGCATCCTTGGCACATTTTCATAAAAGCCTCCGCCCGTGATATGACTGCAGCCCTTTATGGTAACGGAAGCATCCTTTACTGCCTTCAGAGCCTTTACATATATCCTGGTAGGTGCCAGTAAAGCTTCTCCAAGAGTAGATCCAAGACTTGAAATATATTCGCACATATTGCTTTCCTTCATGGGAAAGATCTTTCTTATCAGGGAATAGCCGTTACTGTGAACGCCGCTTGAGGCAATTCCTACTATAACATCATTTTCCTTTATGGACTTACCCGTGATCATATCCTTCTGATCTACGATACCTACTGCAAAGCCCGCAAGATCATATTCATCAACAGGATAAAAGCCCGGCATCTCCGCTGTTTCTCCTCCTATGAGAGCAGCTCCTGCCATTTCACATCCGTCTGCAACCCCCTTGACTATGGAAGCTATCTTCTTAGGTTCATTTTTCCCACAGGCGATATAGTCCAGGAAAAAGAGAGGTTCACCTCCCGCGCAGGCAATATCATTCACGCACATAGCTACGCAGTCAATGCCGATGCTGTCATGCTTATCAAGCAAAAAAGCAAGCTTTAACTTGGTTCCTACTCCGTCTGTTCCCGAAACCAGAGTGGGTTTTTCCATTTTCATATATTTTTCAAGTGAAAACGCACCGGAAAAGCCTCCAATACCTCCTAAGACTTCTTCCCTCATGGTTCTTTTAACATGCTCCTTCATAAGGTCCACAGCCTTATAACCGGCTTCAATATCCACTCCTGCACTTTTATAATCCATGCTCACACTCTCCGATCCTGATTTTTATTTATTTGCCAAATATTCCTTATAGCCCTTTTCCTTTAACTTTTTATCCTTGCTTACCACGCTTTCCTTTTGCTTATCGGAATATTCCTTCAGCTTTGCAAGCAGGCCCTCATCAGAGATCGCAAGCATCTTAACGGCGAGTAATCCGGCATTTGTTCCTCCGTTTATTGCTACGGTAGCCACAGGAATTCCTGAGGGCATCTGAACTATTGAATAAAGGGAATCCCTTCCTCCAAGGGAGCTCGTATGCATGGGAATGCCTATTACAGGCATGGGAAATAGAGCGGCGCACATGCCCGGAAGATGAGCGGCCATTCCCGCTCCTGCAATAACCACTTTGATTCCCCTTTCCTCTGCTCCCTTTGCATAATCAAAAAAAATATCCGGCTCTCTGTGGGCCGATATTATATTCATCTCATAGGAGATACCAAAGTCGTCCAATATCTCTGCTGCCTTTGCCATAACAGGCATATCGGAATCGCTACCCATTACAATTGAAACTTTTGCCATGATCTTCCTCACTTGATTCTTTTTCATATTTTTGACCCGACAGCCTTAATATAGCTCCCAATTTGGTCATCCTTAAACAGTATATCCGAAAAAGCTCATATCTTCAACAATTATCACAATAAAGAAGGCTGTTTTTCTATGATAAAAGGGGAACATTTAACTCCGACAATCCATCAAGGACAAAAAGTCCGTCTTTGATTATATCTGTCCCTTCTCCCTTTGCATTTATGGCAGTTATAAGGCCCAGCTCATGGTAGGGAATGGTAATGTCCGTATGGCAGTAAAAATAAGCCTCTTCAGGTTTTTCTTTTCGTTTTTCCGAAACAGAGTTATATTTTGCGACTATTTCCTTTCCATCGGGGTTGAAAACTCTGACGTCTTCTTCATGACTGTAACAGGTATCTCCTACGGCAAAATGAGGACCTGTTTTTTCCCCTATAAGAATGGGCAGCTTTCTGCCTATATCATAATCTCTTGACATCCTGTAGGCATAGGTATTGGTTCCTATGGCAAACTCACCCAAAGGAAGGGTCTTATGGTTATAGAGTATATTTTCTTCGATATATTTTCTGTTTTCTTCCTCATTATCAAAATTTCCGCAGGAATAATCAACGATCATACCATCCTCGAAACGTATACGAAGATCCTTGAACAGAAGCTCGTTAAGGTATACCTGGCTCACATGCAGTAAACCTCTTGTCCCCTCCAGAAGCGGGGATGTAAAAACCTCTCCCAGAGGTATGTTTACATCTGCAACACAGTTTTCAAAAATGCTTTCTTTTAAAGGATCACCAAGCTTAAAAAGCTCCACAGTCATATCCGTTTCATTGCCTGCATCCTTTCTTCCCAGGATATGAACTCTTTCTGCCTTATCCAAAACATCTATTATAAGCTGCTGCATTTTTTCATACTTTTTGTAATCCAGAGTATTCACCTTAATGGTTTCCCTGAATATAGCCTCAAAATCCTTTCCTATCTCCGGAACGGGATAGGCGATTATGGTAAAGCTTCTTTCTTCTCTCTTGATGTAATTATTCGTCAGCCTTCCGGCCTTGTCGGTATAATCAACCGAAAGCTTCCTTTGTTTTTCCGACAGTCTTAATGAATTATCTGACGATTCCGGATCAAAGGGTTCTTCTCCAAAGGTTTCCATTACTGCAGGTCCTGCAAAACCTGCTGCCAGCTCTTTGTTATCCTCATATACGGATTTCATTACATCCAGCTTTCTCTGAATAAACTCCTGGTCAAGGAAAAGAGCATTATCCTCTCTGTGGTCGTAATCATACTGTCTGTTTGGAACAGCTCCATAGTAGCCCGTTCGATTATACCCGTTTTTATTTACTGTAAAGCTCGGGTTTCTATATAATATCGTATGTAATCCCATATCTTCAAACTGCTTGATCGCCTCTCTGATTATCAGCTCAAAGCCCAGATTATATCGGATGTTAACACTCGTTTTTTTATTCAGGTCTTTTCCGCTTTTAACAAATCCCACCCTGTATCCTTCAGTAAATGTTCTGGCCATAGCTTCTATATCTTCCTTTTTCTGTAAGCTAAGGAATTTACTGATCTCTATCTCATTATCAGATATATATTCTCCAAAATCATAAAGATATCTCTGATCCTTCAGATCTGCTTTCTTAATGATATTAAATGCAAAATCCCTCTTGTAGGAAATCTGATCCAATATCCTGTCCTCCATAAGGATGTCAAGGTTATCCCTTTGAAACCAGTACAGAGCATCATGAACCTGCAGAGGATCCGGCTGCTTTTCATCCATAAAAGCATAGGAGAATATATTATATATCTCTATGAAAAGTTCCTGATATATGGTTATTATCTCCACCCTTTTCTCAAAAGCGCAGGGGATAAGTCCTCTAAGCTCAGAATAGAGAAAGCAAAGATACTGTCCAAGCTTTGGATCGCATTTTTCTTTCTCTGTTAGTCTGAACATATGATCCGGATTTCCATAAGAATTCTCATAATTCTCAGGAAGTATATCCTTATAGAGCCTTTGGTTCAGCTTTTTTGCCGCCTCCATATCAAGTTTACATAACTCTTCATTTTCAGCCATTTTCAAGGTCAGCTGAATAAGAGTCATAAACTCTGCAAGCTCCTTAAAATAGTCTTTAAATGCCATATCGGGAATATATTCATTTGCTATCTCAGCTATTCTTTCTGTGGATAAAGTGTATCTCTCATTATTCATTATCAAGCCCCCCATATTATTATAAGTATCCAGATAACAATATCTGTAATATTCAAAGCAAGTGCAGTGTTCGGCATCCAGGTATAAATATCCCTCTCCTTAAGGCTTACCAGGGCAGCGGCAATTCCCGTCAGGTTTGAAAGAAGGGCAAATAATCCGACTCCTCCAAAATGAATGTCCACATTTCCCTTACTGTAATAGGAAACCAGCACAGCACCTGCAAATGAGACAAAAGAAAATAAAGCAAGAAAAAGAGACAATATACCCGTAAATGAATAATGTCTTGTGGTAAACATAAAACTCTTTTTCTTTTTTATCTTTTTGGGTCTAGGCATTTTTCACTCCATATTCCTTATAGTAGTCATCAATAGCTTTCTTTATCTTATCATCAATAACCACTTTTCCCCCAAGCTCTTTTCCATAAAGGTATTCCGTTACTTCCTTCATGTTGACTATAGCTCCGGTCTTTATACCGTAATTCTCCTCTATCTCTTGAAGGGCAGCCTTACCTCCCTTTCCCTTTTCCAAACGGTTCAGAGAAACCATGAGACCTATTACCTCCACATTTCCCTGAGCCTTAATGATAGGGAAGGTTTCATCTATAGACTTGCCGGAGGTAGTTACATCTTCAATTATCACTACCCTGTCTCCATCCTTTATCTCAGAGCCTAAAAGGATGCCTGCATCTCCATGATCCTTTATTTCCTTCCTGTTGGAGCAATATCTTATTTCTTTATCATAAAGCTTTGCAAAAGCAATGGTAGCAGCCACCGAAAGCGGTATTCCCTTATAGGCAGGCCCAAAGAGTACATCAAAATCATCCCCATAAGCATCATGTATGGCCTTTGCATAGTATTCCCCCAGCTTCATCAGCTGTTTTCCGGTTACATAAGCCCCGGCATTCATATAGAAGGGCGATATTCTGCCGCTTTTTAAGGTGAATGTGCCAAATTTCAGAACATCGCACTCCACCATAAACTCTATAAACTCTTCCTTATATGTTTGCATTAATATCCTCCTTCATATCCAACACTGCTGCCCTCGCAGCATCGCCGAAATTTTTCTCTCCAAAGTTTTTATACTCTTCCTTCATATATGCAGCTATTATTCCTCTGGATGAATTTATAATAGCACCCAATCCGTCCTTGTTAAAGAAATATTTTAGATCTTTACCGCTTCCACCCTGTGCTCCGTAGCCGGGCACAAGGATAAAGCTTCTTGGCATTATGTCTCTCAAAGCCTTCCCGACTTCCGGATAAGTAGCTCCAACCACTGCTCCCACATTACTGTAGTCACCTTCCATAAGCTCCTGACCCCATTCATCAACCTTTCTTGCAACCAGCTCATAAAGAGGACTTTTTCCGTCTATAAGTCTGTCCTGAAATTCTCCGCTGCTCTTATTTGAGGTTTTAACAAGGACAAATATACCCTTGTCCTCCTCCTTGCAGACATCTATAAAGGGCTTTACTCCATCGGATCCAAGATATGGATTAACAGTAACAAAGTCCTCATCAAAGCCCGCTATCCTTTTGGAGCCCACTAAGGCCCTGCCCAAATGTCCCGTTGCATAAGCTTCCGAGGTGGAACCTATGTCACCTCTTTTTATATCTCCTATAACTATAAGTCCCTTTTCCTTACAATAATCAACAGTCCTTTTAAAAGCCATAAGCCCCGGTATACCAAACTGCTCATACATCGCTATCTGCGGTTTTACAGCCGGAACAAGATCATAAACAGCATCAACTATGCCTTTATTATATATCCATATTGCTTCAGCAGCAGCCTCTAAGCCTTCCCCTTTTTCTTTGAAAGCCTCCTTTTGTATAAATTCCGGAATATATTTCATCATAGGATCAAGACCCACAACTATGGGTGCCTCTTTTTTTCTGATTTCTTCTGTAAGTTTTTTTATCATTATTTATCGACTCCTTTCCTGGTTAAAAAAAGGAAATGCATAACTGCATTTCCCTTCTCTAAAATTTATGCTAACACCATATTCTTTTCTTCAACATATTTCTTAATGTTGGAAGCATTTGAATACTTTTCAAATCTGTTGCCATCTGTGATAACAAGGGTTGGTGCCTGCATTACACCATATTTCTTTGTAAGCTCTACATTTTCCTCTGCATCGATCATCACCACTTTTTCATTTTTCAGATACTCCTTGGCGATCTTACAGTTGGGACAGCTTTTAGTGGTAAAGAGATATTTTACATTTCCTACCGGAAGTATATCCACCTCGTCATTACTGTTCAGGCCTTTCAGCTTAACCATTGCAGTTGTAGCTTTCTTGATATTTGAATTATCAATATCATAGACTACCCTGTTTTTATATTCCTGAGCTTTTCCGTCATTCCAGTTCTGTACAGGCCTGTAATAACCGGTTATCCTGCTGTATACCTCTGTCTTTTTCTGACAGTGAGGACAAAGCTTATGCTCACCCGATAAATAACCGTGCTCCTTACAGATTGAGTAAGTGGGTGACAGGGTATAATAGGGCAGTTTATAATTTTCAGCTATCTTTCTCACAAGATTCGCAGCAGCCTTCCAATCAGGAAGCTTTTCACCAAGAAATGCATGGAAGACAGTTCCTGAAGTATATAAGGTCTGAAGCTCGTCCTGAATATCCAATGCATCAAATATATCTGAAGTATACTCCACCGGAAGATGTGAACTGTTGGTATAATAAGGTACATCTCCCTTCTTTCCTGCAGTCTTTATCATAGGGTATTTCTTCCTGTCATGCTTTGCAAGTCTGTAGGCTGTACTTTCTGCAGGTGTTGCCTCAAGATTATAAAGATCACCGTACTTCTCCTGATAATCGGACAGCTTATTTCTCATATGATTAAGCACGTCCTTTGTGAATTCCTGAGTCTTTCTCTTGGTAAGATCTTCCCTTAACCAATTGGCATTCAGGCCAACTTCATTCATTCCCACAAGCCCTATGGTTGAGAAATGATTATCAAAGCTTCCCAAATATCTCTTTGTATAAGGATACAATCCCTCTTCCAAAAGCTTGGTGATAACACCTCTCTTTATTTTAAGACTTCTTGCGGCTATATCCATCATCCTGTCAAGTCTTCTGTAGAAATCTGCCTCATCCTTTGCAAGATAAGCGATCCTTGGCATATTTATCGTAACAACACCAACAGAACCTGTGCTCTCTCCGGATCCAAAGAAACCACCAGTCTTTTTTCTTAATTCCCTAAGATCCAGACGAAGTCTGCAACACATTGATCTTACGTCGCTTGGCTCCATGTCTGAATTTATGTAATTTGAGAAGTATGGTGTTCCATACTTGGAGGTCATTTCAAATAACAGTCTGTTATTTTCTGTGTCTGACCAATCAAAATCTCTTGTTATTGAATATGTGGGTATAGGGTACTGGAATCCTCTTCCGTTTGCATCTCCCTCTATCATTGTCTCGATAAAGGCCTTGTTGACCATATCCATTTCCTTCTTGCAATCCTTATAGCAGAAATCCATCTCTTTTCCGCCAACTATTGCAGGAAGCTCAGCCAGATCAGCCGGAACCGTCCAATCCAGGGTTATATTGGAAAAAGGTGCCTGAGTTCCCCATCTGCTTGGTGTATTCACTCCATAAATAAAGGACTCTATACACTTCTTTACTTCATCATATGAAAGACCGTCAGCCTTAACAAAAGGCGCCAGATAGGTATCAAAGGAAGAAAAGGCCTGAGCGCCTGCCCATTCATTCTGCATTATTCCCAAAAAATTCACCATCTGATTACATAAAACAGAGAGATGTGCTGCCGGAGCAGATGTTATTTTGCCTGTTATTCCACCAAGACCTTCTTTGATAAGCTGCTTAAGGCTCCAGCCTGCACAATATCCTGTCAGCATCGACAGGTCATGTATATGAATATCCGCATTTCTGTGAGCCTCGGAAATCTCTTCGTCATATATTTCCGACAGCCAGTAATTCGCCGTAACAGCTCCTGAATTGCTGAGTATAAGGCCTCCTACCGAATATGTGACCGTTGAATTTTCCTTTACTCTCCAGTCCTCAACCTTTACATAGCTGTTTACCACATCCTTGTAATCAAGGATAGTGGACTTCATGTTACGCATTTTTTCACGCTGTTTCCTATATAATATGTAAGCCTTGGCAACTTCTGTATAACCGGCCTGTTCAAGAACTGTTTCAACGCTATCCTGTACATCCTCTACAAAAATCTTATCATCTTCAAGCTTACTCTGGAAATCAGCAGTAACTCTCAGCGAAAGAAGGTCTATCATATCATTATTATAATTCTTGTCACAAGCTCTAAAGGCCTTCATTATCGCATCATTGATCTTTGTCAATTTAAAATCCGTTATTTCTCCATCTCTTTTTATTACACTGAACATCCTGATAACAACCCCTTCCTTCTTTAGAAGATAAATCTGTTCAAAAATTTACCTTTACTACCCCATTTTATTAATTGTGCCCTCATTGTTCCTTTTCAGAAGCCTACCATATATTGGAATAGACTAATTCAGTCAATATATTGTAGTCTGCTCTGTCCCGCGAACAAATTTAGTATATAAAAAAAAATTCTTCGCGTCAACAGAAAAACACAACATCTTTTGTTCTTTTTTTCAAAGCGATACAAGATATTGTGTTTAACAATAAAATAATTATGTCTACCTATTTTTTTAAAAACCCCTATATCTAGGGGTTTATCCAAGATACAGAGGTTGTTTTGACTTTTAGAGTCAACATTATGTAACCCACAAGCTTTAGTAGTTGTTTTTTTTTACATACTATCTTGTGCTTAAAAATTTATTTTCTCTTACCGCCTTCTCGTCGGCAGGATAATATCTTACATATTCTGCCATTCTCTCCTTTGCCTTTTCAAAGTCCCTCATATACTCATAGGTTACTATTTCATTATATTTAAGACTCTGGATATATTCCTCGTCATTTATCTGAATTCCCTTTTGGAAGGCCGCCAAAGCGCCCTCAAGATCAGACTGTCTGAGCTTTATAAGCCCAAGCTCATTACAGATTTCCGCATCCTCCGGAGTTTTTTTGAGATATTCCTCCATTAAAGTAGCTGCGTAGCTGTCATCACCAAGCTTGGAGTAGGTTTTTCCCAGGTATGCGGTTACCTGGGCATTATCGTTCTTTCCTCTTTCTTTTTCAAATATTCCCCTGGCTTCATCATAGTTTCCCAGATAATAGGCATAAAC
>JAILBX010000099.1 GCA_024680675.1 Lachnospiraceae bacterium
ACTAATGCGAAGTATGCTTGCCCGAGAGTGCGTATCTGAAAACGCAGGCGTAGCGGGCTACGCTGAGGATTTCAGATGCGTGCTATCGGGATAAGCAGGCAAGCATTTGGTCCAGGTATTTAAGAATCGTTATACTAGAAAAGAAAGCTTACGTTCTTTTCAAAATCAAAAGTGTGAGGAGCCTTCTCAGCCGCCTTATGGCCTAAAGCAATAGCCACCTGATATTCATAACCCTCCGGGAAAGCCAGCTTTTGGGCATAATAATCCTCCCTTTCCCCTCTTAAAACGTCATAGACGCATCCTATTATAAGGTTTCCAAGCCCCATTTCCTCGGCCATAAGAGCCATATTTTCAACAGCGATCCCCGCATCCACTGCAGTCCAGCGAAAGCTCTTGTCCCCGCTTAAAAAAATTACCACGGGAGCTTCATAGTAGAAGTTATGCGGAGCGCTTTCCACCTTCTTTAAACGGTTCCTTTCCTGATCCATTTCCTTCAAAAGAGGATCATCTCCCTTTAAAACCGAAAAGTGTATTTCCTGCTTATTTGAAGCTGTTGGCGCCTTCAAACCTGCCTCCAGCAAAAGCCTGATCTCCTCCTTTGACAGCTCTTCTTCAGTATATCCCCTTGTAGAGTACCTTTTTGTTATCGCTTCTGAAACCTTCATCTTTCTCCTCCTAAAATCCTTATCGCAATCTCTTTTGCCTTATCCCCTGGGGGATTTTTAATAAAAAGCTCATCTCCTGACCCATCCCCTGTCATAAGTCTGACAAGGCTTTCAGATCCCGTCACTTTGCAGCTGCCTAAAACACTTCTGTTAAGAGCCCTGACATAATTCATAAGCTCCTCCCAGTCCCCGGTAAGCTCCAAAATACTCTTCTTATCATATTCACAAATGATCAATAACTCCATGGCAAGCTTAAGCTCACCGTCTAAATCCGAGGCCTCCATTATAAGATCGGGCCTTTTCCTTAGCATAGCTTCAAGATAAGCTTTAGCCGCTTCCCAATCCTTTTCTTTAAAATAAACCGAAAGCCTTTCCTTAAGCTCTGCGCTTTCCTTCTTTTCTGACAGCATCCCTACAAGAGCCTCATAGGCTTTCAGACCTTTCGACTTTACATAAACATATTGAAGAATCTCTGAAATAAAGCCATAAACCCTTTTATTGTAATCATTGTATTTTTCAATATAGGGAGCCCTTTTTTCATGAACCCTAAAAAAAATCGGAAAAAGCCAGCTGCAATAGCTGTCATAAAGCTCCTTTTTTGCAACTATGATATTGCCAAAATAAGTCCTGTTTGAATGGATCACCTCTTCAAACACAGGGTAATCCAAGGGATATAGCTCCTTTATGACTCTCCTGCATTCCTCAAGATCCTCTATCCTGTGATTTTGGCTAAAGCCATAATAATATGTATTTGGAAGGGTAATAAGCTTTGAACAGATAAGATCATAGTTTTTAAGTATCATCTCATACTCGCTTCCTGACATGGCTCTGTTGAAAGCGTCAAGGGGATATCTCCTGTAATGACAGATACCGACTATATCCTTATCCTTAACATTTTTCCAGACATGATACATCCCCGTCAATTCCGCATAATAGGGATTGAGACTTGAAATATTGTCTTCTCCGTCATCCCTTGAGTAGCCAAGATCCGGCCTGATCCCTGCCCCTACCTGTAAGGCCTCATAGGTTTCTCCCTTTGGGGGCTCAAATTTTTTATGTGTCATCACATATATCTTTAAAGACATTGATCATATCATTCCTTTAAGATCCTACTTATTATCCTTAAGGTACTGTATAGCCCCTTCCTTTTGGTTATCCTCCTGCTTCTCTTCATATCTTTCTGCATCAAACTCAAGCTCTATATCCGGCTTTATACCGACGCCATGAATATTAATGCCGTTTGGAGTATAATACTTTGCCGAGGTCATTTTCAGACCTGTTCCGTCCCCTAAGGAAAGTACTGTCTGAACAATACCCTTTCCGTAGGTGGTAGTTCCCAAAAGCTCAGCCTTGCCATAGTCCTGCATTGCCCCTGAAAGTATTTCAGCCGCTGAAGCCGTATACTGGTTTATCAGTATAACGCAGGGGATCTCATAGCAGTTTGCATCAGATTCATATTCCACTTTTTCATTATTTTTATCTATTGTATAGACTACCGTTCCCTCGGGCAGCATAACGTCAGCAATCTCAACCGCAGTATCCACATTTCCTCCGGGATTTCCTCTGAGATCTATTATAAGGCCTTCCATTCCATCCTTGTCCAGGGAGTTTAAGGCCTTTTTGAACTGGCCGGAAGTATTGTCCGAAAACTCGCTGATCATAAGATATCCTATTTTATCCTCCAGCATTTCGTACTCTACTGTTACTGATTCCACCGTATCTCTTTTTATATCAAAATATAGAGTATCCTTTTCCCCTTCCCTTACTACTCCAAGCTTTACCTTACTTCCTTTTTTACCCCTTATCTTACTCACTACAACATTGAGATCCTGACCTACTATATCCTCACCGTCAACCTCTATTATGATATCGTTTTCAAGGATTCCCGCCCTCTCTGCCGGGCTGTCCTTTAAAGGTTTCACTATGACAAGAGCTCCCGTATTCTGATCTATCTGAAGAAGAGCGCCTATACCCTCAAAAACCCCTTCTGTATCGGACATCATATCGGAGAATTCTTCCTTTGTATAGTATTCCGCATAATCATCTCCTATGTTGCTTATAACGCCCTTGTATATGCCCTCCTTCATTGCATCCTCATCCACATCTTCAAGATAATAGGTATCAATTATCTTTTCAATGTATCCCAGCTTTTGATCAACATCATCTGTAATGATCCGGCTTTTATATGAATCGCTGAAGAGTCCCGTTCTTATGCCATTTGAAAAGACCACATAAAGCTTATGCCACAAAAAGCCAAACAAAAAAAGAACGGCCATCACGGAAACCGTAATAATGACCCCCTGCCATCTTCCTCTGTTCCTTTCCTGCTTCATCAAATATAACTTCTCGTTAAAATCATCCATTTTACTACTCTTTCTTAAAGCTCTGTCAAGCGTTTACAGGCTTTCTCATTTTACTATAAAAGCCGAACGCCCCTTTAGAAGGTAAAACCTGCATTTCCAAGGCGTTCGGCCCTCTTATTTCTATTCTCCCAGATACTTCCAGGGACTAACATAATTTCCGTTTTCTCTTACACCAAAATGAAGATGAGGACCTGTACTTCTTCCTGTACTTCCAACCTTTGCTATCTGCTCGCCTCTTACCACCATCTGTCCCTTTGAAACAGAGATAGAAGAAGCATGCATATATATGGTATATAAGCTGTCACCATGGTCGATCATTACATAATTACCCATGGTTGAAGAATATGCCGCAGCAACTACCTCTCCGTCATATGCGGCTAAAATAGGACTTCCGTTTGGAGCGGCAAGATCGATCCCGCTATGAAATTTCTCTATGCCTAAAGTAGGATGCATTCTCATTCCATAATCATCGGATATTCTGGTATATCCCGGTGCAGGCCAGGCAAACTTGCCGCCGTCATAAACTATGGCCTTCTTATTTTCCTCCAGGAGGCGCTTCTTTTCTGCAAGGATCGTTGCCTCTAAATCCTTTATCAGCTGCTCCTGAGCTGCGATCTCTGCCTCATATTCCTTTACTGCTGCTTCTTTATTGTTTATGTCAGCCTCGTAGGTATTTATTTCCGCTTCCTTATGGGTTATCAGGGTCTGCATGGCATCCTGTTCATTTGCCATATCCTCCTTTACCCCTACAAGCTCCCGATTCTGTTCTTCAAGCTCTTCCTTCTTCCTTGCAACCTCTTCCTTTGCCGCAACATACTCCTCCAGAAGCTTTCTGTCATAATCGGAGATCTTGGATATGAAATCGGCCTTATTAAGAAAATCCGTAAAGGAAGCTGCCTTCAGAAGGATTTCAACGCTTCCCTGATTACCCTTTTCATACATATGCTTGATTCGCTTTTTCATCATCTCATACTGATGGGCCTCAACTGCCTTTGCTTCCTCAAGCTCCCCTGTGGTCTGCTCTATTTCCTTTTCCTTTTGCTCTATTTCCAGATCCAGGCGTGATATTTTTTCATTGATGGCTGCAAGATCCGCATCCAGTTCAATGATAAAGCCCTCCAGATTATTCTTTTGCTCCTCGAGACTTGTAATGAGCTGCTTTACGTTTGTAAGTCCCGATTGCAGCTGATTCTTACTCTGTTCTGCACTTTCCTTCTCTTTTTCACTGTTTTCAATAAGCTCATTTGTCAGGGTTTCTGCTACGATCCTTGACGGCTCCCCTGCAAATAAGGACAATGCGGTTACTGCTATAACCATTCTCTTTATTCTTTTTTTCACCCTCATTTATACTCCCTTTTCCTTCTTAATCCTATACACCCGATGCTACTCTTCCCCTCATTTTGCATCAAATAAAAACAGGATCAAACCTTGAGATGTCTCCTTACTGTTATCAGGCTTCCCAAAAAGCCCAATCCAACTCCCAGTATCAAGGCTACCGGAATCAGCATTGAAAATATTTCATCAACACTTAGAAACTTCAATATATCATTTAATACATTAAACTCAGTCTTTGCATAGTTTACTGCTTCAACATAAATAAAGTATACTGCTATAAGCGGAAGCATTGCACCGATGATGCCGATAAGGATACCCTCTATAACGAAGGGGGACCTTACAACAAAATCGGTTGCTCCGATCAGCTTCATTATGGCTATCTCTTCTTTTCTGACGGAAATACCCATAGCAACGGTAGTGCTTATAAGGAAAAGGGATACGGCAAAAAGTATACCTATTATTCCCAGAGAAACCATACTTATGACATTGTTGATATTGGTCAGTATATTGGCAGTTGCATCTGACCGGTTTATCTCCCTTATCCCATCTACTGTTTCCAGATAGGATACCAGATTATGCTGCTTTGAAACATCATTCATATATATCTCAAAGTTTTCGCTTCCTTCAAGAGGATTATCCCCCTCATAACCATCCGCATATTCTCCAAGATAGTCATTCTTAAAGGTATTCCATGCCTCATCGGCAGAAACGAAGACCACATTTGCAACCTCAGGTCTCTTTCTTATTTCTTCTCCTATAGCCTGTATCCTTTCATCACTTACTCCTTCATCAAAGAATACGGTAACCGCCACGCTGCTTTCGGCTTCCTTAACGGTATATTGAACATTGACCACAATAGCAAAGAAGATGCTGAAGAGAAAAATACAGGATGCTATGGTGGCTATGGTGGCAAGGGAGAACATTTTATTTCTGAAAATATTCTTAAAACCCTGTTTAAAGGTATACCATAATGTACTAATCCTCATCTATATACTCACCTTTCTCCTCATCGCTTACTATAACGCCCTTCTTTATGGTAACCACTCTCTTTCTCATTGCATTTACTATCTCTCTGTTATGAGTGACCACCAAAACCGTTGTTCCTCTTTTGTTGATCTCCTCTAAGAGCTTCATTATCTCCCAGGAGTTCCTTGGATCCAGGTTACCTGTAGGCTCATCCGCCAGCAGGATAGGAGGATTATTTACCAAAGCGCGCGCAAGAGCAACTCTCTGTTGTTCTCCACCGGAAAGCTGCCTTGTTTTTGCCTTATATTTACCTGCCAGGCCTACAAGAGACAGCATAGCAGGTACATTTTTCTTTATCTGTCTTGTCGGAACTTCAATGACACGCTGAGCAAAGGCAACATTTTCATAAACGTTTCTGTCCTTCAAAAGTCTGAAATCCTGAAAAACAACACCTATGCTTCTTCTAAACTTTGCAACCTTTCTTCTCTTAAGCTTGGACAGATCGTAATTATTAACAAATATTTGTCCTGAGCTTGGCTGCAACTCCCTAAGCAACAGCTTTATCAGAGTCGACTTGCCTGATCCGCTGTCGCCTACAATGAACACAAACTCTCCCTTTTCGATATTAAGATTTATATCGTTAAGAGCAGGTACACCATTAGCGTAAGACTTGCTTACAGACTGTAATGTAATCATTCTTTTCTCTCCTCATCCCTTATCATGCAATACGGCACCCCTCAAGCCGTACACTATTATATACATATGACAATACAGGTCAAGTACTATCCCATCAATTTTTTTCCATATATTTCATATATTTCGATACCATAAGGGATATCTTGAAGGTTATGGCATCTTCAAAGACCCTTATGTCCAGTCCCGTGATCTTCTCAAGCTTATCAAGTCTGTATACCAGGGTATTCCTGTGTATAAAAAGCTGCCTGCTGGTTTCCGATACATTTAGACTGTTTTCGAAAAACTTATTTATGGTGGTGATCATTTCCTCATCAAAATCATCCGGTGAGTTGCCATCAAATATCTCCTTGATAAACATCTTGCAAAGAGGTATGGGAAGCTGGTATATCAGCCTTCCGATCCCAAGCTCGCTGTAAGCAATGACATTGGTCTCGTCAAAGAAGATCTTTCCTACATCCAAAGCCATCTTGGCTTCCTTATAGGACCGGCTTACCTCTCTTATATCCTTTACAATGGTACCATAGGATACATGAAGTTCCCCTGTGCTCTTTTCAGAGATCAGCTCATATATCTGCCCCGCAGTGGCTGAAATCTCCTCATAGCCTTCATTCTCTCCAACCTCTCTTACAACTACAACGCCCTTCTCGTCAACGGCGGTGACAAAGTCCCCCTGTCTGGAGGCCATAAGTCCCTTTATGCTCTCAAGGGCATTGAACTCTTTATAGTTGTCGATCTCGGCAACAATAACCACCCTTTTTGTCTCGGTGGAAATATGCAGTTTTTGAGACCTGTTATATATATCCACCAGCAAAAGATTATCAAGAAGCAGGTTCTTGATAAAATTATCCCTGTCAAACCTCTCTTTATAGGCTACCTGAAGACTCTGTATCTGAAAAGAGGCAACCTTTCCGGCAGTAAAAGACTCCTCATCCTTACCCGGAACGACCACCATATATTCCAGCTGCTGTTCATCATAGACCTTAAAAAACTGATAGCCCTGAATTTCCTGACTGTCAGCTACAGACTGGGAAAAATGCAGAGCTTCCTCCTTGAATCCCCCCTCGGACTCAAAAGTAGCTGCCAACACTCTCCCATCAGTGTCGATAACACCCATATCCACCTTTATGATCTCCTTCAGACCATCCAGCGTAGACTGCAATATTTGATTTGAAATCATAACCCTCTCCTTATACAGCTTAGAATACACTAACCTTCGTGATGTTATTTATGGTTAATAATATGCTTATGGATATAATATAACCGATTGTATTCATAGCTTGTTTCATTGTAATACAAAGTAGTCTAAAAATCAATAAAGCACGTGCCATTGTAGGAAAAAACTTCTTCAGCTTCATCTTGAAAAGGATCATAAAACATTGTATACTTAAAACAGTAAAGGCAGAGAAGGGAGGTCGGTCCAATGGATATTCCGGCATTATCAATGGCAATGTCACAGGCGAATGTGCTTAATCAGGTAGGTACGGCAGTACTTTCCCAGTCCTTGGATACCTTTGAAGGCGAAGCTGCTGATATGGTTAAGATGTTAGAGCAGTCCGTCACTCCTGAATTAGGCGGTAATATAGATATTCGCCTTTGATCAGCTGCTTAAGAAACCGATACTTATAAAACATTCAAAAATCCCGCCGGTTCCCGGCGGGATTTTTTATGCTTCTAAAGCTTCAATATGATCTGCTAAGTAAAAAGCTTCATTACAGTATCCAAAAAGAGTATTACCAGAGAGCAGATCACTATTCCTATATAACCTCCGGCAGTGACCACAGCTTCTCTCCTTCCTCCTTCATCCTTCTTTTTAAAGATCCCTTTTATATGCTCCAGAGAACCCTCCCTTTTACATATTGCCTTATACAATAAAAATGCAAGAAAGGAAGCAAGGAGGGCAGGTATAAAATACATTCCCGCGGCGAAGAAATAATAGAGCTTTGAAGGCCCTCTTTCCATACTGCTCTGGATCATGGCAGACAGGCCTTTGTCCCTTCCCGAAGATAAAAATATAAGGACATACGCCGCTATGATATTGTAGCCGTTCACAATGAAGTGAACGATAAAAGGAGTTACTATACTTCCTGTGGCTTCCGTAAGCATAGCCAAAACGAATCCCAGAAAAAAAGTATACAAAAACTGATTCAGATTCATATGCATGAGTCCGAAAAACAGGGCAGAAATCACTGCCGAAAGAACTATTCTTGAAGATTTTCTAAGACCCTGGAATATGACCCCTCTGAAAACCACCTCCTCACAAAGGGGGCCAAAGATGGCTACTGCAAAAAAAGCAGTTCCAAAAGGTATCTCCCCCACTATCTCTAAAACAGCAGCCGATGCCGGACTATCAGTAAATAGCTGGGAAACTATATTTATCCACTGGGCCGGGAGCATGATACATATGGCAAGCAAAACCGTAAACCAGAAGCTTGAGGCTTTTATCTTTCTAAAAGGGATCATTTCCCTTACATCCCAACGATTGGCAAGTATAAAGATCAAAGCAGGAAGAAGAATTACTACTTCTCCCAAAAATAAGGCCCCAAGGTTTCCCATACCCAATCCCACTACAGACATAAGCGCTGCGAAGAGAACAATAAGCAGGTATAGTAAGATAGTGGTCAGAAATAAATAGTTTACTTTTTTTACTATTCCTCTTCTTTCATCCATAATCTCAATCCTTTATTGCTATAGCTTCTACTTCCAAAAGAACATCCTTTGGCAGTCTTGCAACCTCAACACAGCTTCTTGCAGGATAAGGTTCTGTGAAGAAATCCGCATATACGGTATTTATTTTTGCAAAATCATCCATATTCTTAATAAATACGGTGGTTTTTATAACCTTATCCATCCCGCTTCCGCTCTCTTCAAGTAATGCCTTTACATTTGAGAAAGCTCTTTTTGCCTGTTCCTCTATACCATTAACTATCTCTCCTGTCTCGGGTATGACCGGGATCATACCGGAGGTATAGATCATCCCATTTACCTCTATAGCCTGAGAATAAGGCCCTATCGCTGCCGGAGCCTTTTTTGTACTTATTACCTTTTTTTCCATAGTCTTCTCCTTTTCCTCTTATTATATAGTTATATTATGTTAACCTGATCACCTTATCACCAATGATGATCTTTCTTTCTTTATAAAGCCTTCCCACAGCCCTCTTAAACTCGTTTTTGCTCATACCGGTAACTCTTTTTATTGTTTCCGCAGAGGCTTTATCGTTAAAGGGCAGGACACCGTCAAAGCTTTTTATGATATCATAAACCTTTTTTGCATCCTCGTCCATTTGAAGATATGCTTTTTTTCTTATACTGAGGGTCAGCTTTCCATCCTCTCTGACCTCCGTTACCCTTGCTCCTATGATCGAGTTTATATTAAGCTCCGAAAACAGCTCCTTAGCAGGGATCAGACCCTGATATTTATCATCTACCGCCACAAAGGCTCCAAAACGATCGCTTATCTCATAAACCCTGCCCCTTATCTCATCCTCCTTCTTATAGGGAGAATCCGAAGAAAGATAGGGGTAAACCTTCATAGTCAGACACAGTCTATTACTTTTGTCCACGTAAAGAGCACAAAGGCATTCCTCCCCCGGACTTAGCTCCTTTGTCATTTCAGCATAGGGCATTAAAAGATCCTTTTCAAGCCCCCATTCAAAAAAGGCTCCTATTTTGCTTATCTCCTTCACCTTTAGAAGGGCTGTCTCTGAAAGGCTTATAGCCGGAGTTCTGTTTGTGGCAATGAGCCTGTCGGATGAGTCTCTGTAGATAAAAAGGCTCAGCATATCTCCCACCTTTAAATCCTCAGGGAGCTGCTTTTTAGGAAGCAAAACCCTTTCCTCCTCCTCAATGTCTAAAGGGTCAGTAAAGTACATTCCCTGTTCCCTAAGCTTTACTGCCTTAAGTTTTTGTATTTTTCCAAGCTCTATCATTTTATCACTCCATTAAGTACAATTTGAATCTGTATCTGTCAAAACTGAATTCATCAATATATTTAAGCTTCTCTTTATTGGGTATATGCTCGTCAAGTTCAAAGCCCTCTAAAACGGCAACCCATACCTTATGACCCTTTCTCTTCTCTTCGACCTCGGAAAGCTCCTCATAGTTGGTAAGTCGGTCATCATAAAAGGGAAGACTCAGAGCCAGTCCCTCTGCATCCTCCACCGTATATAAAATATCTCCTTCACTGACATTCTCATTTAAATAGTTTATAAGCTCTAATGCATCACCTTCATTTTCTCTTGCGTAGGCATTCCTGTAGCTTATCGCGCCGATGATCAGCTCCATTATCAAAACCAGATAAACAAAGCCTTTTTTTAGTTCTTTTGTTCTTATGGCCATAAAGAGCCAAAGCAGCCCCATAGCAAAAAAGAGATACCTGTCCACAAAAATATTTGCAGTCATTATTTTTGATACCAGCGTTCCGAATAAGAGTACCCCGTAATAAATAAAGAAGCAGGCAAGGGCAAAGAAATCCTCTCTGTTTTTTTCCTTTTTCATTATAAGCTTTACTATAAGATAGAACATATAGAGAGCCATTACCACACTAAGTGGGGTAAATCCCAGGGTAAAGGGATATCTCATATATTTTATAAAAACCTTCAGGGTTACTTCGGGCATGGAAAAATATCCGCTGACGCTTTTAAGCTGCTTGAGGGTAACTATCATGCATGGAAAATACAGGACAAATGTTGCAAGCAATAAGACAAAAAAACTCTTTATCCTTTCTCTTTCATATATAAGAAAATATAAAAGCAGCCAAAGATAAACAAAGCCTGCGGTCACAAAGGCAAAATGATGGGAATAGCCTGCACCCACGGAAAAAAGCAGTAAAAGCATAAAGTTTTTTCTGTCTTTTTCACAAACATATTCATAGGCATATATACCGGAGGCCGTTGCAAAAAAGAAGCCCAAAGAATACATTCTTATCTCTACTCCGTAAAACATCATATTGGGCATAACGGCAACTGCTATTATAAAAAGGTATGATGCAATATCTCCAAACCTTCTTCTGACCACTCTTGCTCCAAGAAGCATTGTAAGAACCATAAAAAAGGCTGAGGTCAGCTTCATGACCATAACGGAATATCCGAAAAGATCAGTGCTAAGCTTAAGCAAAAGGTTATATAAAGGTGGAAGGGTATCATTCATCGATCTTATCAATACCCCCCTGTAGTCTGTTTTTACAAGGCTTGCGGTAAAGGCCTCGTCCATCCAGACATTATAATTATCTCCCAGTGAAATATATATAAGTGCACAAAAAAATACCAAAAGATATGCTATGATTCCTTTTTCTCTAAGCTTTTTTAAGTCAGGCATATTCATTCTCCTTAAAAGGGCGGATCTGATACTTCAGACCCGCCCATTATATCAAACAAAAAATATGATTACTATTACTTTTTACTGTCCAGCTTTGACGAGGTGTCCATGGAAAGGCCTCCGCTTACAGACTTATAATAATTACTGGCCGCTGCCATACTTCGTCTTGACTGTCTTATCTCTTTTTTTGCGGAGCTAAGAACTCTCTCAAGCCTTGCCCTGTTCTTCTCTTCCTTCGTCCTTATGCTTACGCCCTTGTCGGTTAAGACCTTTATAAGCGCCTGCATGCTTTTGATCTCTTCTTTGTAGCTTTCCTTATTTTCCTTCAGCTCGTCGCCAACTCTGTCATACAAGGCCTGAAAACCGTCATCCAGATCATTCAGCTTATCAATAAGAGCTTCCTTTTCAACTATAAGTACATTAAAGCGATCCCAGGCAATATCACCGTAATCATTCTCAGCTATTACCTTAGCCTGTGCATCACACTTCTCAAGAAGCCCGTCCAAAACCTTTTCCTTCTTCTGAAGACTTTCAATCATTATATCAATGTATCTCTTCTCATCTGCCATTCTTTCCGCTCCGAGCCTTAAAATATGAAAATTACTTTATAAACCTCTACTTGTCCTTTACTACTTGGCTAACCTCATTACTTCCTTCCAGGTATCTCTCATGGTCCTTATATGCTCCAGAACCTCTTCAAGGATAGCCTTGTCCTTTGTCATATTAGCCTCTCTTAACCTTCTGATCAGGTAGTTATATACATTGTTAAAGTCATTGGCTATGGGGTAATCGAAGTTCAGGGTTATCTGAAATTCCTCGATTATCTTCTGAACCTTCATTATATTATGGTGAGCCTTTAGTATATCATTATTTTCTATTCCTATTATGGCAACGTTACAAAATTTTATCGCACCTTCATATAACATCAGGGTTAGCTCTGCCGGGGATGCAGTCATTATCTTATTCCGGTTATATTTTGCATACGCATCGTTTACAGCAGCCATTACTGACCTCCTAAATTATTCTTTAATCATCCAGTTCCCATCAGCCTCCAAACATATTGGTAATATATGTCTGTTGAGAATTCAGCTTGGACATGGCCTTTTCCATTGCACTAAACTGGGCATAATACTTATCTTCCATCTCCGCAACATAGCTTTCCCATTCTGACAGCTTAGTCTCATAGCTCTCATAATCCTTCTTGACCTTCTTATCATCATAGAAGCTTCCATAGGATCTGCTGCTTGATGATCTGGTCATGTTCTGGAAGGACTCATACATATTGGATGAGAGCTTTTGGAAGAAAGAGGACACCTGTTCAGGATTAGAGGCAATAGCCGCCTTCAGCTTATCAGTATTACCCGATGTAGCGTCATCATCCGGATCACCGTCAATATGATAAGCATTCTTCTCATTTTCCGCTGAAAGGAAATAGCTTAGGGTATTTATACCAAAGCTTGAAAGACTGAGCTTCTTTCCGTCAACCTCATAGGTGGAAGCCATGGCATTTTTCATAACACTGGCAACAGAAGCCACATCAGAATCTCTTCTTAAAAGAGAATCCTTTATCTTTGTTTCCCACTTTTCCACCTCTTCCTCGGTAAGAGCTTCCTTTTCTTCTGCAGTCAGAGGTTCAAAGCCCTTTGCCCTGTCAGCATTATAAACCTTATCGAGTTCATTGATCAGCTCACTGTAGTCCTTTATAAAGCTCTTTATGGAATCATAAAT
>JAILBX010000158.1 GCA_024680675.1 Lachnospiraceae bacterium
CATTGCAGCTGATACCTTCTCCCATTCGGAAAGCCTCTGATCCCTGCGCCATTCATTTATGGTATTATAAAAGCTTGCTTTTAAAGAATCATAGTTTTTAAGATCCTCTCCCTTTAGTATGATAACAAATTCATCTCCTCCAACTCTGAATACAGGTGAATGCTTAAAGGTATTACAAACATGGCTGCACAACTTCTTTATAGCCAGATTACCCTTATCGTGACCGTAAAGATCATTGATCCTCTTTAGGTAATTCATATCCACCATAACAATACCAAATTCGGCCTTTCCCTCAGCTATCTCCCATTCAAGCTTTACCGCAGCATCATCATAAGCTTTTTTATTCTTTATACCTGTAAGAGCGTCCATATTGGCCAGGGCATTCAGCTCCTTAGCCACTTCCTTTGTTTCGTTAAGTTCATTTGTAGTTTCAAGCAGCATATTTACATGGTTTTCTATCTCCATTATCATAGCCGAAATCTGCATGGAAAGAGCAGCTATCTCATCATTACCCGCCCCGTCCATCTCAATGACAGTTGCGATACCTGCATTTTTTTCCAAGGCATATATAGCTATATCATTACGAAGCTTTATCAGTTTTTTTATAAAGGTTCTATGAATAATGATCAAAAGAACAGCCATTACTCCACCCATTATAAGGGCAAAGACTCCTATCTGCTTAAGAGTAAGAGAAAGAATCTCCTTATCAACCTTATCTATATTTATCTCTGTGCCTACAAGACCCATAAACTTTCCGTCAATTACAAGAGGGACATAATATACATAAGTCCTTCCGTACATATTGTCATTAACATCAAATTCCTTTGATTCAGACTTTGTTTCAACGGCTCTCCACATTTCATAATGTCCGTCCTCAGGATTCTCCGGACAGTTAAAACCTATGACATAATAGGACTCTCCATCAATATCCTGAAAGTCCTCCGGACCGTCTATCATCCAGGTCATGTGAAGCTCCTCCCCCTGAGGAAAAATATAGCAGATATAATTTATCTGATAGGTATTTCTTGCATTGTAAAAAACCGACATCCAGTATTCCTGCTGATAAGTAGCAAAAGCCAGCTTCACTTCATCGGAAAGCTCATCAAAAGTTATATCCTCATGAAGAACCTTTCCGGGGTAATTTTTTGCGAAGAGTCTTTCATATTCTCTCTTTGCCGGTCTGTAATCATAATCATCATGAAAGGACTGGGGTATCCTTAACTCCTGAGCATGATCCCTGAAATACTCCTGATAAGCACAAAAGTTTTCGCTGTCATCAAGTATCATTTGCCTCATTTGTCTTGCAATAAACTGAAGCTTATCCTTAGCATCATTCAAAGAAGCATTTGTTTGATTAAAAAAGGTGGTCACACCCATCATGATCAACATAGCTGTAGTAAACAACAAAAATATAACCGAAAGCTTAAACAGTAATCCAACTTGTTTTTTATTTCTCAAAATACCACTACCTCACAAATTCATATTACAGGCTGTAACATGATCAAAACTTCCCTAAAAAAAACTGTCTACTCCGTTTGCCAGAGCCACAGCCATAGCCTTTAAGTTACCGTCGCTATGATCACTTGACTGATTTCCCAATTCAATATCCACTGAAGGTATTGTACTATAGGATATCTGTGTCAGATCTCCGGGATTGCTTCCGTTTTTAAATATTTTATAGTTTCCGGCTTTAAGACCATTTACCAAAGCTTCTCCCAGCTGATCATGCTGCTGCCAATGAGAGCTTACGGGATCCATATTCTTTATCCCGTCAGCCACAGAGATATAAAAACATCCTTTATCGTAATCCAGGCCGTCTCCGTCCCAGTGTAAGGCAATATGACAATCTGCAACATTATTACAGATAACCGTTCTTGCCACATTATCAAGCTGAACATCATCACCGTCCCTGACCATGAGAACATCATATCCACGGGATAAAAGCTCATCCCTTAAAAACCTGGCCATACTAAGGGTTACCGATGCCTCCGATGTACCGTCACTGAAGGTCATGCCTCCTGAAACCGCCGTTGCCATTGTTGCTCCGGCCTTTGTAGAACCTCCCGTTACCTTAGGACTCTTATCCGGATGACAATAGGTCTTAACGCTTGAACCTCCTTTGGTTCCGTGACCTGCATTTACGCCGATTATTTTCCCTTTTCTTGTAGCCCTTGCGGCATAGAACACCGCACTTCCACTGTTTATCATAGAATAATCAGCATATTTCCAGGACTTATCCAGCCCTATCTTCTCCTGATCCGTATGGGGGGAAGCTGCTGCCATCGAATCATTAAAGCCCATTACTCCCTCATTTACCTCTCCGCCTGTCTCAAGGGATGCATCCTCACTCTCCTTTGTATCAGTGCCGGGCAGGCTCCCATCTGTGGGAGCTCCACTATTTTCTTCCGACACCTTATCATCTTCA
>JAILBX010000159.1 GCA_024680675.1 Lachnospiraceae bacterium
CATTGCAGCTGATACCTTCTCCCATTCGGAAAGCCTCTGATCCCTGCGCCATTCATTTATGGTATTATAAAAGCTTGCTTTTAAAGAATCATAGTTTTTAAGATCCTCTCCCTTTAGTATGATAACAAATTCATCTCCTCCGACCCTGAATACAGGTGAATGCTTAAAAATATGGCAAACATGGCTGCAAAGCTTCTTAATAGCCAGATTACCCTTATCGTGACCATAAAGATCATTGATACGCTTTAAATAATTCATATCAACCATAACGATACCAAATTCGGCTTTTCCCTCTGCTATTTCCCATTCCAGCTTTTCCGTAGCTTCATCATAAGCCTTTTTATTTTTTATACCGGTCAGTGCATCCATTCTGGCCAGGGTATCCAGCTCTTTAGCCGCTTCTTTAGTCTCCTTAAGCTCATTTGTGGTTTCAAGAAGCATGTTAACATGGTTTTCTATTTCCATTATCATGGCCGAGATCTGCATGGAAAGAGCGGATATCTCATCATTTCCTGCCCCATCCATTTCGATGACCGTTGCGATCCCTGCATTTTTATCCTGTGCGTATATGCCTACATCATTACGAAGCTTGACCAGTTTCCTTATAAAGGTTCTATGAATAATTACCAAAAGAATAGCCATAACTCCACCCATAATAACAGCAAAAACTCCAAGCTGCTTAAGAGTAAGGGCAAGAATCTCACTATCCACCTTGTCTATACTTATCTCTGTTCCTATCAGGCCCATAAACTTTCCGTCAAGGACAAGAGGAACATAATAGACATATGTTCTCCCGTACATATTGTCATTAACGTCAAACTCCTTTGACTCAGACTTTGTCTCAACTGCTCTCCACATTTCGTAATGACCATCCTCAGGATTCTCCGGACAGTTAAAACCTATTACATAGTAGGATTTTCCATCAATTTCCTGAAAGTCCTCCGGCCCGTCGATCATCCATGTCATATGAAGATTCTCTCCCTGTGGAAAAATATAGCATATGTAGTTTATCTCATAGATGTTTCTTGCGTTGTAAAAAACCGACATCCAATATTCCTGCTGATAGGTAATGAAAGCCAACTTTACTTCATCAGAAAGCTCATCAAAAGCTATATCCTCATGCAGAATCTTTCCGGGGTATTTTTCTGCGAAGAGTCTCTCATAATCTCTCTTTGCCGATCTGTAATCATAATCATCATGGAAAGATTTCGGTATCCTTATCTCGTCGGCGTGATCTTTAAAATACTCCTGATAAACACGAAAATTATCGCTTTCTCCAAGGATCATCTCTTTCATCTGTCTTGCGATAAACTGAAGTCTGTCCTTAGCCTCGTCCAAAGAAGCATTCGTCTGATTAAAGAAGGTTGTCACGCCCATCATGATCAGCATAGCCGTAGTAAACAGCAAAAAAAAGATTGAAAACTTAAACAGTAACCCTATTTGTTTTTTATTACTCAATATACTACCTCGCAAATTCTCATTATTTTGATGCCTGCTATTTCTATAGTAGCTTCTGTTAAAACTTCTGTCTACCCAAAATGTTCTCTTGAATCCTGTTTCAATCCATTAAGATCAAATTCTGTCCCCCCATGTCAGAAAAAGCTTTCTACACCGTTTGCCAGAGCCACAGCTATAGCCTTCAGGTTAGCATCACTATGATCACTTGTCTGATTTCCCAGTTCTATATCCACCGAAGGTACCGTGCTATAGGAAGTCTGAGTCAGATCCCCGGGATTGCTTCCGTTTTTAAATATTTTAAAATTGGCGCCTCTGAGACCATTTACCAAAGCTTCACCCAGCTGATCATGCTGCTGCCAATGAGAACTGACCGGATCCATGTTTTTTATCCCGTCAGCCACCGATATATAAAAACAGCCCTTATCGTAATCCAGACCATCTCCATCCCAGTGTAAGGCAATATGACAATCGGCAACATTGTTACAGATCACCGTTCTTGCCACATTATCAAGCTGAACATCATCTCCGTCCCTGACCATCAAAACATCATATCCACGGGATAGAAGCTCCTCCTTGAAAAATTTTGCCATCTTAAGGGTTACCGAAGCCTCTGATGTACCGTCATTAAAAGTCATTCCTCCCGAAACAGCCGTTGCCATTGTTGCCCCGGCCTTCGTAGAGCCTCCGGTTACCTTAGGGCTTTTATCCGGATGACAATAGGTCTTGACACTTGAACCTCCCTTAGTCCCATGACCGGCGTTCACTCCGATAATTTTTCCTTTTCTTTGGCCCTTTGCAGCATAGAACACTGCACTTCCACTGTTTATCATGGAATAATCGGCATATTTCCAAGACTTGTCGAGCCCTATCTGCTCCTGATCTGCATGAGAGGAAGCTGCTGCCATTGAATCATTAAAGCCCATTACTCCCTCATTTACCTCTCCGCCTGTCTCAAGGGATGCATCCTCACTCTCCTTTGTATCAGTGCCGGGCAGGCTCCCATCTGTGGGAGCTCCACTATTTTCTTCCGACACCTTATCATCTTCA
>JAILBX010000205.1 GCA_024680675.1 Lachnospiraceae bacterium
GAGATTGCAGTAAATACAGTAAAAAACTGGCTTGATGAGTCAGGAAGCGATATGAAGATTGTTTTTAACGTTTTTAAGGATGCTGATTTTGATATTTATTATAATATCCTTGAGATGTAAGGCCATATCAGAGACATGTTAAGCCAGTTCAAAAAATGCTGATATATTACATGAGACAGCTTATTGGATGTATCCAGGTGACCGAAAATCTGATATCTTTTATAAGTACGAAAAGCCATTGAACCTTTTGGGTTATGGGATAGTCTATCCGGATTTTACATTCTTTTCAAAAAAGATGAGAAAAAAATATATTGGGAGCATGAGGGAATGATGGACAAGTCTGAATATGCCCAAAAATCCATAAAAAAGATCAACATATGTAAGAAATTTATGATTCAAAAGAGGATAAATAATAAAGATGATAATTGATGGAAAGCATATTTATATATATGGGGAAAAAGAAATCCGGTCTACACTTGTTATAGTTAATACATTTCAAGGTAATGGAAGTGAAATTTATTCTGCACTTAAGAGCATGACGGAAAAATATTTTTGTCTTGCAGTTGTTAGTGACATTGATTGGAATGATGAGATGTCACCATGGGAATGTCCGCCCCTTTACAAGAAGGATGATCCATGTACAGGTGGAGCAGATAAGTATCTGGATAAGCTGATAAAAGATATCGTACCAGCTATAAAAGACAATCTGGTAAGGGCTCCTGAAAAGGTTATTATTGCCGGATACTCTTTGGCTGGCCTGTTTGCTGTTTACAGCTTATATAAGACCGATGTGTTTAGTGGGGCTGTAAGTGCTTCAGGATCCATGTGGTTTCCCGGTTTTATGGAGTTTACATATACTAATAATTTTATTAAGGAACCTGAAAAGGTATATTTCTCGCTTGGAGATAAAGAAGCTAAAACAAGGAATCAGATTTTGAGTACGGTCGAAAACAGAACGAGTCAAATATATGAAAAATACAAAAATATGGGGATAGATACAGTTTTCGAAATAAATCCGGGGAATCATTTTAAAGATGCGGACATTCGTATGGCCAAGGGAATCACCTGGATATTGGATGAGCCATGGAGAGCATCTGTGATCCGGGGAATGGAGGCAGATAAGTATGGAGAAAAAAAACAATGAATGCTTCACTTTCAGGACACTTTTCTTATAAAAGATTATTAAAATTTATATTACCCGCTATAGGCATGATGCTATTTAGTTCTATATATAGTGTTGTAGACGGTTTTTTTGTATCTAATTATGCAGGCAGCTCACAATTTGCCGCAATAAATCTTATAATTCCTTTTCTGATCCTTGTCGCTGCTGTGGGATTTATGATCGGATCAGGTGGGACTGCCCTGGTTTCCTATCATCTTGGAACAGGAAATAAGGAGAGAGCAAACAATACATTCTCCCTTCTTACCTATACGGTTATATTTGTAGGACTTATTTTTACCATATTCGGACAGCTTGTATTAGAAGAGGTGTCTATATTCCTTGGCGCTACAGGGGACATGCTTCCTTATTGTATTTTGTATGGGAGAATTGTTCTCAGCGCACTTATCCCATTTATGCTTCAGAACATGTTTCAAAGCTTTATGGTAGCAGCAGGCAAGCCCAAGCTTGGATTTGGTGTTACTGTTTTTTCCGGTATCACTAACATGTTACTTGACTATATTCTTGTGGGAATATTTTCACTTGGAGTGTCAGGGGCGGCAATTGCTACCGCTATGAGTCAGCTTGTTGGAGGTGTCATACCGCTAATATACTTCCTCTTACCCAATAAGAGCCTTTTGCAGCTTAGTAAGGTCAGCTTCGATCTTGCTTCTATCATTAAAGCCTGTAGCAACGGAGCATCTGAATTTGTTACCAATATATCCATGAGCATTGTGAGTATGCTATATAACCGGGAATTGATAGATATTGCGGGAGAAAACGGGGTTTCAGCTTATGGAGTCATCATGTATGTGAGCTTTATATTTGTAGCAGTTTTTATCGGATACTCAATAGGGGTCGTACCTGTTATCGGATATAATTACGGGGCCGGAAATAATGAAGAATTAAAAAGCCTTTTGAAAAAAAGTCTTCTGACGGTTATCTTTGCCGGAGTCATTATGTTTATACTTTCCGAAATATCGGCACAGCAGCTGGCTCATCTCTTTGTAGGCTATGATATTGAGCTTATGGAAATAACAAAAGCCGCATTCAGGATCTATGCTTCATCATTTTTGATAGTGGGATTGAATATTTTTGTTTCTGCTTTTTTTACGGCTTTAAGCGATGGAAAGATATCCGCCATTATTTCCTTTTCAAGGACACTGGTATTTCAGGTAATAATAGTCATTGTATTACCGATGATTTTTGGGATAAAGGGCATATGGTGGGCAACAACTATTGCAGAGCTGCTGGCAGCCATTATATCTCTTTATTATCTTGTGAAAATGAAGAATAAATATAATTACTGATATTTCATAATTCTATGGAAACAGTAAACACAGGCCCTGTATCCCCAAAATGCAAATATTTTGGTTAAATGTAATAGCCTTTACTTAGGATACTTCCTTGATTTTCTAAGGCTTTTTGCTATAATGTAGTTAGGCATAGCTAACTATCCTTCCTTGACCTATGATCGGAAGGGAAGCTTTAGGAACTCTTTCTTTTCTGATAACAAAGGAGATTGCCATGCCTTAAAAGAAATAAAGGAGAAAAAAATGAAAGTATATAAGCCGGAAGCTCTTGTGGCTAACAGCCGATACAGGAACTATTTTCCAGGCCTGTCTAAGGATATTCAGGAAAAAATATATAGCCGTATGGAGGAGCTTATCGAGGAGGAAAAGGAGTACTGCGACAAGGGAAATTATAGTCATATGGCACAGATCCTGACTTCGATCGCCATGTATGAAGTATTGCAGAAAGACGGAAAGAGCTTCTTCCTGCCCCTTATGAAAAAGGTAGTACCCTTTGGTTTTAAAAAAGGCTCAGGATATGGTTGGCGCTACACCTGGCACAAGGAGGATGCTAAGGATCGTTTTCACTTCGAGTGTAATGAGTGCATCTACGAAAAGATCCTGGGAAAACGGGGACTGATCAAGCTTGGAGCCATGTGCTGTCATGCTGATATCATAAACTATGGCAGCCTGCCCTATACGGACTTTGTCCGCACTAAGACCCTTTGTCAGGGGGGAGATCTTTGTGACTTTCTCTTTATCCGGCACGAAAGCGACGCCGGGGAGGGCTGGGAGCGCAGCTCAAGTATCTGACATAAAGAGGGCTGAAAAATCATATAGAAGAATTGTCAAAGAGTTTATAAAGCTGTCCTTGAGGCAGCTTTTTTAATTCCTGTAATAGGAAAAACTTATCGCCGACAATAAAATCTAAGGATTTTTCAAGGATAAAATATGATGATACTATGAGCTTGTGGAAAGAAAAGACAGAGAAGAACAAAGTTACCTGGTAATTTTATCTAAATGCATAGTAGAAAAATAAAGGAGAATAAGACCATGAGCGATTACAGATTTGAAACATTACAGTTACATGTTGGACAGGAAGAGGCAAATCCAAGCTACCATGGAATATCCTTTTATGATGCAGTAGGTCCGGCAGCATTTGTGACCTATATCCGTGC
>JAILBX010000206.1 GCA_024680675.1 Lachnospiraceae bacterium
GATCACAGGCTGGGATGCCTACCGTGTATTCCTTGATGAGGGATTTAAGTTGGACATGTCTCTCTTGGATAGAATAGCAGATTATAATTATTCCTTTGTGGTCGATAATAATTCCATCAAGGTAGAAATTCCTGTAAAGTAAAAAGATTGCCGGTCTTACTTTTAATTTAAGAATTATAAAACATATAGTAATTGCCGTCCTTCTTTTTACAGTCATACATGAGGGAATCCGCTTTTGCATACATTGAAGAAAAGTCACTGTACTCAGTGGTTATTACAGCCCCCAGACTGATGCTTATCTTGTGCCCTTTAAGCTCCGGAACCTCCATAGAGGATATATTGTTTAGAAATCGCTTTATAACTGTCTCACCGAGAGCAGGATCAGAAATACCCAGGGCAAAGATAACAAATTCATCCCCTCCAAGTCGGATGAGCACATCGCTGGTACGGAAGGTTTTCTTCATTGTTTTAGCTATTGCTATAAGAAGGGCATCTCCCGCAGCATGTCCAAAGGTATCATTTACATATTTGAAATGATCCACATCAAAGAGGCAGAACATACCATATTCTTCCTTTTGGATATTCTCTTCTATACGAAATTCTCCGCTCCTTCTGTTGCATATGGAGGTAAGGAAGTCCGTTTCGGAGAGTATCATAAGGTTGTTTTCAAGGTTTTTCTGTTCTGTAATGTCTGTCAGTGAAATGATGATAACCTTTTCGCCGTTTGCCAAAGATACACTTTTGGCATGATTTAAGAGGGTGATCTTTGAATTATCATTCTGATCGATCCTTTCTTCAAAAACGACCTCGCCGTTTTTATCTCTTATGGTATCAAGCTGTTCTTTAATATGACTGTTTTCGTCTTCGCTGAACTTTTGGCGTATATCAGTTATTTTAAGGCCCTCTTTAAAGTCCTTATCAAGTCTGAAAAGATTCATTGCCATATGGTTTATCAGAATAACATTTTCTTCTTCGGCACTGAGTACGATAGTACCCACCGATTGTGCTTCAAATACCTCCTGAAAGAGTTCATATTGGCTTTCTAAAACGATATGAAGATCCTTTACTGCATTGGCGATGGTCCCAAACTCATCCTCCCTTTTACAGTAGAGGTCTATTTTGGGATCGGATTGAAAGTCATTGGATTTAAGCCGTTCTATAGCCTTATTAATAGCCTTGACGGGTATCATATTCCGTTCTACCACAATTCTGCATATCAGTACCATAAGGAAGGTGATAATACTGAATATGATGAGCATACGGGTTCTTACAGTTTTAACTACGCCAAAAATGTTCTCTTTAGAGTCTTTTATGATAAAGATCCAGTTTCTTTTTGCCATATAGTAACAGCAATATATACGGTCATTAGCTTCATAACTGAAAGTCTTGTCTTCAGATAATCCATCCCCGATATGGGAGAGTGAGTAGAGCAGGTCCGGATCTTTGCAGGGATTTCCCACCAGTGAGCTGTCATCGTCAAAAATATAGAGCTTTGAGTCTGCATTTATAAGGGAGTAGCCGCATTTATCATCACCCTTTTCCAGCAGATCCGTAAGCTTTTTTGCAAGCATATCGGAATAAAAGGCAGCACCGGTAAAGCCGATAGCCTTACCATCAAAGTCATAAACAGGGGCATAAACCGGGATGACCATCTTTTTTGTTACGGGAGCCTGAACTATGCCTGTACAGAAGGCCATTTTATGTTCCTTTATCATATTTTCAAGCTCTTTGGCAGCTTCCTTATCCCTGAAGGTTTTGTCTATGGAATCAGGGTTGATATGAGCCAGTACATAGGTATCCCATTTTGCTACATACAGGCCCTCGATATTGGAATAACCTTCACAGTAAAGCCTGGTATAATCCATAGCTGCCTGCTTTTTTTCCGGGTTATCAGGGTCTTTGAGAAGCTCCCTCGTTTCGCTGGCTTTATAATAACCATTCAGATAATCTATGCAATCTTCAATATAGGTCTCTACTATGGAAGCCCTGTCCTTGGCGATCACCTTCATATCCCGAATTGACTTATCCTGAAGGATACGGGTGGAATTATAGTTCATTATAAAGAAAAGCAGTGCCATTACAGAAACTACTACGATAGCTACGACAAAAGATATTTTATTACTGACATGTTTTTTAATATTCATAAGTAATCCATCCTTAGCAAATATTATATCATTTTATAATTTATATTAAAGATGGGTATTGATAATATTTTAAATAGATTAAAACAAAAAATTACAAAGATATATTTATAAAATCTTTATATCAGCTCAGGAAGCTTATGAAAATGCCGGGTCAAAAGGTAAAGTAAACTTGACAAAACTTTTGAAAGGTGCTAAGCTGAAAACGTAAAGCAAACTTTACAAAAATACCGGGATGGTAATGCTATGAAAAATCGTATTGAGGAAATCCGAAATATAAAAGGGATACGGCAGGAGGAATTGGCAAAGCTTATGGGAGTTTCAAGACAGACTATAAGCTCACTGGAGAATGGTCGTTACAACCCTTCCATTTTGCTGGCATACAAGATAGCTAACTATTTTGGTCTTACTATTGAAGATGTTTTTATTTTTGAGGAGGAATGAGCATGTTTAATAAAAAGCTGATACTGAGTATTTTCTGGTTCCTTTTAGGCCTTG
>JAILBX010000208.1 GCA_024680675.1 Lachnospiraceae bacterium
TCTTCAGCCATCATTTTTGCAAGGGCGCCTGAGATCTTATCAATATCACCCTTATTCTTAGCCTTATATCTCATGCAGGTATAGGGCTTGGAGATCTCTGTGGCTGCATACTTGATGGGATTAGCCTTTGTTGACAGGGTATCTCCCGTTTTTGTGCTTGAAAGCTTTGCAATGGCTCCGATATCCCCGGCATGAAGCTCTGCTACTTCTATAGGCTTATTTCCTCTTAAGACATAAAGCTTTGACAGCTTTTCTTCGCTGTCTCTTTCATAGTTAAACAAAAGATCATCAGACTTGATAACACCTGAACAAACCTTTATCAGGGAGTATTTTCCGATGAAAGGATCAACGATAGTCTTCCAGACATATGCTGACTTAGGCTTTGAAAAGTCGTAATTAGCTTCATAGATCTCATTTGTCTTCATATTGATGCCGGCTATTGTTCTGGTATCAGGACTCTTGAAATACTTGATAACATCATCAAGGAGAGTATACATACCCTGACAGAGAATACTTGAACCCATGGTTACGGGTACTATGCTGCCGTCATTGATATTCTGCTTAAGAGCAGCTCTTATCTCATCATCGGAGAAGGTCTCACCGTTGAAATACCTGTCCATAAAGTCCTCTGATGTCTCGGCAACGGCCTCCATAAGAGATTCCTTATATTTTTCAAGATAGGGCTTGCTGTAGTCGGGAACCTCACACTCAGTAACCTTTCCATCCTTTTGCCAGCGGTTAGCGGTTTCAGAAACCACATTGACATAGCCGACAAACTTTTCCTCTTCTCTTATGGGAAGATGGAAGGGTGCTATCTTCTTTCCGTATTTTTCAGTCAGATCATCAACTACCTGTCTGAAGCTGGCGTTGTCCACGTCCATATCAGTAACAAAGACAATTCTTGGAAGATTGAATTTATCGCATAATTCCCAGGCCTTTTCAGTACCCACTTCAATTCCGGCCTTACCGGATACAACTATTATAGCTCCGGCTGCAGCTCCTACGGCTTCTTCCACCTCTCCCACAAAATCAAAATATCCGGGTGTGTCAAAGAAGTTGATCTTATGGGAATCCCATTCTATAGGAACTACACTGGTGGCTATGGAAAACTGACGCTTTTGCTCTTCCTTATCATAATCCGATATGGTATTGCCGTCAGTTACCTTCCCCATTCTGCTGACGGCACCGGAAATATATGCAAAAGCTTCTACAAGTGTTGTTTTTCCGCATCCGCCATGTCCAAGAATAACAACATTTCTGATCTTATCGCCGGTATAAACATTCATGTCTGTAATCCCTCCAATATCTAATTATTTTTACTTATTTCTTCTTTCCCTGATTTGCAACAGCCTCCATCTTAGCCTTCAAAGCCTCCTGATCGCCAAGGTAGTAATGATTTATTGCTTTGAAATTATCGTCAAATTCATAAACAAGAGGTACTCCGGTAGGAATATTAACTCCTATGATGTCCTCGTCGGAAATATTGTCAAAATATTTAACTAAAGCTCTGAGAGAGTTTCCGTGAGCTGCTATTATAACTCTCTTTCCAGCCTCCATATCCTTTTTGATAACCTCATTAAAGAAGGGAACTGCTCTCTCTATTGTGGTTTCAAGACTTTCATGTAAAGGAAGCAGGCTCTTGTCAACATTCCTGAACATTTCCTGATTCTGTGGAGCTTCGGGACTTGAGGGCTCAAGTGCAGGAGGCTTTACATCGAAAGATCTTCTCCATATCTTAACCTGATCCTCACCGTATTTTTCAGCTGTTTCAGACTTGTTAAGGCCCTGTAAAGCACCGTAATGACGTTCGTTAAGCTGCCAGCATTTGTTAACAGGTATCCAGTTTCTGTCCATCTCATCAAGAATGTGATTAAGAGTATGGATAGCTCTCTTAAGGTAGGAAGTATAAGCTACATCAAAATCATAGCCCTCTTCCTTAAGGATCTTACCGCCCTGCTTAGCTTCCTCATGTCCTTTTTCACTGAGATCAACATCATGCCAACCGGTAAACAGATTTAACTTATTCCACTCGCTTTCGCCGTGCCTTACTAACACAAGCTTCATCATAATTGTAATACCTCCTTTAAATTCTTAAATATATTTATGACCGCTTTGCGGCCTAAAATATCCTCTTTATCCATGCTTATAAGCTTTATTCTTATCCCGGGATATTGACGATAACAGTATCCTCATCGGGGATGGATTCAACCAAAAGAGATTTTCCCGTCATCTCCTTAGGCTTTTCATATCCCATAACATCAATTATGGTTGGAACTATATCTCCAAGACAGCCCCCGTTCCTTAAACAGTATCTTTTATCGAAATTATAGAGGATAAAAGGTACGGGATTTGTGGTATTGCTGTTTATATTTTCCTTTGAAAGGTCGGCGCTTTCTATCTTTTCCACATTACCATGGGTAGAACAGATAAAGAGAACCGCATCATTTTCCTTAACTGCCTCACAGATCTTCTTTACGGCCGAGCCCACAACATCAATGGCTTTTTTACAATTATCCCTGTTAAAATTATGTCCTGCGGCATCAAGAGTATCTATATCGCATAATATAAAATCGTAGTTTCCGGAGCTTATGGCCTTACAGGTCCTCTCTGTAAGCTCAGCAGTGGTGTTCTCAAGCTTATAGACATCCCTGGCTATTTTGGGAGGATGCATAATATCATATTCCTCTCCTTCAAAGGGGTCGTTTGAGTACCCGTTAAAGGCATAGTTCAAATACAGAAGGTTATTCTCTTCGCAGATCTTTAACTGAGTCAGGTCATTTGACTCAAGCCAATGGGAAAAAGTCATATTTATCTGGGGATGATCGAATATAACCTTCTTATTTTCCACGGAAATGTCATATTCAGTAAAGCAGGCCACCATTATCTCAAGCTTTTTTTCTCTTTTAAAGGAACGGAATTCCTCATCGCAAAATACATGGAGCAGTTCTCTTGAACAGTCGGGTCTGAAATTAAAGAATATAACCGTATCTCCATCATTTACAATCCCCACAGGAACACCGCCGTTTACTATTACAGTGGGCTTTACGAATTCATCACTCTCTCCTGCTTCATAGCTTTGAGAAAGAGCCTCTTCAGGGTTTGCTGCCTTGACGCCTTCTCCGGCAGTCATGGCCAGATAGGCTAACTTTAAACGGTCGTAGTTTTTGCCCTTATCCATGGCATAATACCTTCCGCTTACCGTGGCTATTTCACCTACGCCTATCTCACGCATTTTTGCCTGAAGTCTTTCTATATAGAAAAGTCCCTTTCCGGGAGTGGAGTCAACTCCATCCATAAAGCAGTGAACGAAGACATTTCTTATGCGTTGTTTCTTTGCGAATTCCAAAAGGGCATAGAGATGTGAAACATGAGAATGCGTTCCCCCATCGGATATCAGACCGCAAAGATGCAGGGAAGAATCCATTTTTTTACAGTATTTGACTGTTTCTAAAAGATTTGAGTTTGAATAGAAGGTTCCGTCCTGAATTTCCTTGGTTATCCTGGAAAGATCCTGATATACTATCCTTCCGGCGCCAATATTCACATGACCCACAAAGGAATCTCCCATCTGACCGTTGGGAAGACCCACAGCCATGCCGGAAGCCAGACATTTTGAACTCGGATACTCACTCTGAAGCTTTTTAAGATAGCTGTCATATACCCTGTCCGCCGATGTTTTGCCTGTAAAGATACCATATCCGTTTAATATCAGTAATACATTAGTCTTTTTATCCATCAGCTGTTCTTTTTTGACTCCTCAAAAAGATCATAAATTTCTATTTTGCTGGCGTCCGTATCATTCATACCTATAAATCTTGCCCCGTATACGATATGATCCTCTTTTTGATCCATACGGATTATATTTATGTATGCCTTTATTACTTCCTTTGTCCATATACAAAGCTCGGCTTCATACATTGAATTCATTTCAAGCAGCTGATTGCAGTTAAAGCCCACACCTGTTTTGGAAAGATCGATTATATCAATAGGTATTCTTTCACTTTTTGTCCCATCAACCCTTTTGATTATCAGATGGGCCGCGAGATCCATTCTTTTACTTTTTCTTTTTTCTTCCATAAATTATCCTACTCCCTATATACAACACAAACAAAAAACAAACCTATTGTAATTATAATAAGATTTTGTAAGAATGGGAAGAGTTTTTTATAAAATAGCCATACAGTCCCCAAAAGAAAAAAAACGGTACTTTTCCTCTATTGCGGCCTCGTAGGCTTTAAATACATTATCCTTACCGGCAAAAGCACTGACCAGCATGATAAGGGTGCTCTCAGGCAGGTGAAAATTTGTTATAAGTCCGTCAGTTATCTTAAAGTTGTAACCGGGATAGATAAATATATCAGTATCATCATCCTTAGCCCTTATAAGTCCATCAGGATCTGCTGCACTTTCCAAGGTCCGAAGGCTTGTGGTACCCACACATATGACCCTGTGCCCGTTAGCTTTGACTCTGTTTATTGTATCCGCCACTTCCTTTGTTATCCTGTAATGCTCAGAATGCATGTGATGCTCTAAGATATTGTCGCATTTTACAGGCCTGAAGGTTCCAAGACCTACATGAAGGGTAATATAGGTCACCTTTACACCCTTGGCTTCTATTTGATCCAGTATGTCTTTTGTAAAATGAAGGCCGGCAGTAGGCGCAGCCGCCGATCCTTCATTTTTTGCATAAACTGTCTGATACCTGTTCTTATCCTTAAGCTTATGAGTTATGTAGGGAGGAAGGGGCATTTCCCCAAGGCTTGAAAGGATCTCTTCAAAAACACCCTGATATTCAAACCTTACGATCCGGTTTCCATCCTCCTTATAGTCTATGATCTCTCCCTTCAGTAAACCATCACCAAAGCTGACCCTGGCCCCGGGCTTAAGCTTTTTGCCGGGTCTTACAAGACATTCCCAATCTGTATCACTTAAGCGCTTTAAAAGAAAGACTTCGATCCCGGCTAGCGTATCCTCCTTACTTCCAAGGAGTCTTGCAGGGATAACCTTTGTATCATTTAATACAAGGCAGTCCCCTGCCTCTAAAAGCTCTGTGATCTCTTTAAAGGAGCTATGACAAAACTCACCTGTTTTTCTGTTTAAGACCATCATTCTGGAGGCAGATCTGTCTTCTATGGGATCCTGGGCTATAAGCTCCTTTGGAAGGTCATAATAATAATCTGAAGTTTTTATATTCTCACACATATCAACCTTTAAGCTTTATATTAAGTTTAGCTAACCTTTCAAGTATCCTGTCCACATCCTTTTGGACCTCTTCCCCGGTCAGGGTTCTTTCATCACTTGAGAATGCCAGACGGATGGTTATACTCTTTATCTTATCATTGTCATAAATATCAATTACAGAGATCTTTTTCAGCTTGTCAGATCCTGTGGATCTTATTTCTTTTTCTATGCTTTCAAATCTGACCCCTTCAGGGATAAGAATGGAAATATCATAGTCGATCCCCGGGAATCTGGAGGGCTCTTCAAATTCAAACTCATTTGAGGCTAGCTCCAGAAGCTTATCCATATCCATTTCTATACATACTACAGCCCCATTTTTTGCTATCTTTTTAAGGGTTGTGGGATGCAGGGTGTTAATGCAGCCGATAACCTTGTCTGAAACCTTTATGAGGGAGGTGTTTTTGGGGTGCTGCCAAACATGAAGAGGCTTTGCTTTTTCATATTCCGCCCTTTTATGCTTTAACTCATCTATGATGGTATTAACAAGCCCCACTCCCTTAAAGTAAAGCTCTTTTTCCTTTAATTCCTTACTGTAGAGGGCAATGGCCAGCATTCTTTTTTCCAAAGCTGTCCCATCCTCCTTTGTACCGTGAACTACTCGTCCTATTTCAAATACAGTAAAGGAGGGCTTATAATTCCTGTTGGAGTAAACAAGAGGAAGAAAGCTTTCAAACATGTCGGTTCTAAGTATTCCGGTTTCCTGTTCCTTAGAGCCCTGTAAAAGCATCACATTTTCTTCCGGAGACAAGCCTATATCCCTAAGCTCGTCAGGATCGGCCCATATTCTTGTATGTACCTCGTTAGCCTGATAAGCTTTTACCAAAAGATCCTTTATAAGGTTCTCTTCTCTTCTTTTCTCTGACATTTTTGCAGGTACTATGGGGGATCTTGTTGTCTTTATCTCAAAATTATCATAACCGTAGATCCTGGTTATTTCTTCCACAATGTCAGCCTGCATGCTTATGTCCTTGGTCGCACGGTAGCTTGGAACGGATACCTCAAATTCATCCTTGTCCTGTGATACCTTAAAGCCCAAAGCAGTCAAAGTCTTATTTATCCTTTCAGAGGAAATATCTATTCCCGTATACCTGTCTATGAAGGCTTTGTTAAAGGCCACACTCCTTTGAGGATAGTGCTTAACATATACATCTGTGATCTTTGATACACATTTTGCATTTTTGTCTATATCCGATAAAAGCTTTATAAATCTCTTTGCCGCTGTCATGGTCATTTCGGGATCCAGTGTTTTCTCATATCTGGCAGAGGCATCTGTTCTGAGGCCAAGGCTTGCTGCAGATTTACGAACACTTACTCCGTCAAAATTTGCACATTCCAAAACCAGTGAATTTGTATTATCCACTATTTCGGAATCCAAACCGCCCATAATACCGGCTATGGCTACAGGAGTTTCATTGTCATAGATCATGAGGGTTTCGGGAGTGATCTCTCTTTCATTGCCGTCAAGGGTGGTAAATTTTATATTTTCCTTTGGAGTATCCACAACTATCTTACTTATCTTATTACCGTCAAAGGCATGGGTAGGCTGTCCGAGCTCAAGCATGATATAGTTGGTAAGATCCGCCAAAAGGTTTATTGCCCTTGTTCCGCAGTAGAAAAGTCTGATCTGCATATACATAGGGCTGACATTTTCATGAATATTCTCTATCCTTACCCCTGTATATCTGTAACAAAGCTCAGAATTTTTTACTTCAATTGAAACTTCCTTGTCTCCTGTATAATCGGCTTCCTTAAGGGGCAGCTCCTTTAAAGGTCTGTCTACAAGAGCCGCAAATTCCCTGGCCATACCATAATGTCCCCAAAGATCAGGTCTGTTTGTAAGGGACTTGTTATCTACTTCAAAAATAATATCCTCAATGGGAAAGATTTCCTTTAGATCCTTACCGTTTTCAAGAGAAGGACTAAGCTCCATGATCCCTGAATGATCATCCGATATACCAAGCTCCTTTGCGGAACAGCACATTCCGTTGGAGGTCTGTCCCCTGAGCTTTGCAGGCTTTATTACTATTTCCCCGACTCTTGCACCAAGCTTTGCAAAGGCTGTTTTGATGCCGGCTCTGGCATTGGGGGCACCGCATACCACATCATAGACTCCATCACCTGCATCCACCTTTAAGAGATGGAGATGATCCGAATCCGGATGATCCTCACAGGAGAGGATCTCTCCTACTACTACATCAGAAATATCTTTACCTTTATATTCAACTCCCTCCACCTCAGCTGTGGAAAGAGTAAATCTCTGTATCAGCTCTTCCAGATCCTCTCCCTCAAGATCTACAAAATCTCTGATCCAATTCATTGAAACAAACATATGCTCCTCCTTCTTATCTGCTAATAAATTCTGATAAAGAACTTAAGTCACCACTGTTAAAGGTTCTTATATCTTTAATACCGTATTTCATCATGGCAAGTCTTGTCAGACCTAAGCCAAAGGCAAAACCTGTATATTTATAAGGCTCTTCTTCAGTATTTATTCCGCCGTATTTTAATACATTAGGATGGATCATACCGCAGGGGCAAAGCTCCAGCCATCCTGAATCCTTACAAGATGAACATCCCTTACCTTCACAGATAAGACATTGTATATCCAGCTCAAAGCCGGGCTCCACAAAAGGGAAGAATCCGGGACGAAGCCTTACGGTGACTTCCTTTCCGAAAACCTGAGAAAGCATGGTCTTCATAAAATATATCAGGTTGGAGATGGAAATATCCTTATCAACCATTATTCCTTCCATCTGGAAAAAGGTATTTTCATGACAGGCATCAATAGCCTCATTTCTAAAACATCTTCCCGGGAAAACCGCCCTTATGGGTCTTCCCTCCTCCTTTAATGCCTTACCGTATTTTCTCAATATGGCATTCTGGGCTGCTGAGGTATGACTTTTCAGCAGCTGGTTTTTACTGGTAAGATAATAGGTATCCTGCATATCTCTTGCAGGGTGATATTTTGGGATGTTTAAAGCTTCAAAACAGTGATAGTCATCTACTATCTCATCATAGTCCTCCACGTCAAAGCCCATGGATTCAAAAATATCTTCCAGCTCTCTTTGAACTAAAGTTATGGGATGGTAGGATCCAATGGGTCTTTCGGTTGGCATGGAGTCATCATAGCTTTCTCCCGCTTCTATCAAAAGATCCTCCTGAAACTTTATGATCTGGGCTTTTTTACTGTCATACCTTGATATGACCTCTTGCTTAAAGGAATTAATAAGCATACCGGCTTCCTTTTTCTGATCACCGGGGACCTTGGAAAGCTCCTTCATAAGGTCAGACAGCTTTCCCTTTTTGCTCAGATAATCCAGACGTAAGGATTCAAGGGAATCCATATCCTTGGCTTCAGAAAGGTTGCTTTCAAACTGCTCTCTGAGTTTCTTGATGATTTCATTCATAATAAACGCTCCTTTTAAAATCTATAAGTTAAGTTAAAAACTAAATATCATTATTTATTATTGCATTGATGGCATTCTCATTATCATTTATAAAGCTGTTGATCTGAGCACCTGTGAAAAGAATGTACATGTCTATATAAAGCCATAAGAGAAAGATCACAACCGAGGCCAATGAACCGTACATAGTCAGAAAAGAAGCATGACTGACATATATTGAAAAGGCCTTGGATACTAAAAACCATCCAAAACTAGCTATCAGAGCTCCGGGGATCTGACTTCTTACCCTTTGTTTATTATGAGGAAGGAATGAATACATAATAAGAAAGAATAAAAAGGCAAAGATCAGAAACCACAAAAAGCTTAAGTTAAGCATTGGACGAAAGGATATTCCAAAGGTGGGTACAAAGGATATTACCAGATTTACAAGACTCCTTCCAAAACCTCCAAGGGTAAGCAATACGATCATAATTATAACCATTAAGAAGGTATAAAGCAAAGATTTGGCTCTAAGGAGAACAAAACCGGAATTCCTGGATTCACCGACTATTTCATCCAGTCCCTTTCTTATGGACAAAATCCCATTTGAGGCAGATATCAAAGCGATGACTATGGAAATAGACATTATAGGCAGCTGCATACCGTAAAGCTCATTAACTATGGAAGCGGTAACCCTTTGAAAGTCCTCGGGGACTATCATATACAGAAATTCTATAAGATCCTCTGATGTCATGGGAGTCAGGGGAATTATAGAAACCACAGCCAGAAAAAAAGGTATTATGGAAATAAACATAAAGTAGGTTGTAGAGGCTGTATAAATATCTATATGGTTAACATTCATCTTAAAAAAGAATGTTTTAATAATATCTATTGTTTTTCTTATACGTTTATTCATAGATAATTCCAAAAAAATAGAGAGAAACAAAAGCTTCTCTCTTAATAGTAAACCCCAAAACGCCGGCTCTTGAATTTTGACTCCTAGCTAAAAGCCAGGTGGGCGACCGCAATCATATATCTGTCTTCCACTGCTCTGACCCGGGGTCAGAGTATAATGAGGCCTGACATAAACATGACAATTTAGGAATCCCGTTTAAAGTGATGTAGGTTCAAAATATCAAGATTTATCGGACATTTCAGGTTAATATAATTATAAGATAAAGCTTAAGAAAAATCAAGTTTTAGAGGATAAAAATACAGTAAATTAAGTAAAAGGATCCTTAACATATCTTTATCTTTTTAAAATTCTTTTTTCCTTTTTTTATGACCATTCCATCACCCTTAAGCAGCTCTCCGGGAAAGGCTTTAAAGGGATCTGTTACCTTCTCCTGATCTACGGAAACTCCTCCCTGCTCAACTGCTCTTCTGGCTTCATTTCTTGAGGAGGCAAGTCCGCTTTTCACTAAGAGTGATAAAATATCTATATTTCCTTCCTTAAGATCATCTTCACTGAGTATGCTTGTTGGCATATTTGAAGAAGAACCGCTTGAAAATACATTTCTTGCTGCCTCCTGAGCCTTTATGGCATCCTCTTCACTGTGAACGAGCTTGGTAAGCTCATAGCCAAGGATCTCCTTTGCCTCATTGAGCTTGCTTCCCTCCCATTCACTCATCTTATCTATCTCTTCAAGGGGAAGGAAGGTAAGCATTCTGATACATTTAAGCACATCAGCATCATCAACGTTTCTCCAGTACTGATAGAAATCGTAGGGGGATGTTTTTTCGGCATCCAGCCAGACTGCTCCAGATACGGTCTTACCCATCTTTTTACCTTCGGAATTAAGTAGAAGATTTATGGTCATTGCATAAGCATCCTTGGAAAGCTTCTTTCTTATAAGCTCAGTACCAAAAAGCATATTACTCCATTGGTCGTCTCCGCCAAACTGCATGTTGCAGCCGTAATTTCTGTAGAGCTCTAGGAAGTCATAGCTTTGCATTATCATATAATTAAACTCAAGGAAGGTAAGACCTCTTTCCATTCTCTGCTTATAACACTCTGCTCTGAGCATATTATTGACGGAAAAACAGGCTCCCACATCCCTTAACAATTCAATATAATTGAGATTTAAAAGCCAGTCGGCGTTATTGACTATTCTGGCCTTGCCCTCGCCAAAATCAATAAACTTGCTCATCTGCTTTTGGAAACAGGCGATATTGTGAGCAATATCCTCCTTTGTCATCATCTTTCTCATATCTGTTTTACCGGAGGGATCACCGATCATACCGGTACCTCCCCCAAGAAGAGCAATGGGCTTGTTACCGGCCATCTGAAGTCTCTTCATAAGGCAAAGTGCCATAAAATGGCCAACATGAAGGCTGTCCGCGGTAGGATCGAAGCCTATATAAAAGACAGCATCTCCATTGTTAACCAGTTCCTTTATTTCCTTCTCATCTGTAACCTGGGCAATAAGTCCTCTTGCCGTCAGTTCCTCATAAATTTCCATATATCCCTCCTGCTGTAAAATGATGAAAACGGGCCTTTGATCATACAAGAAAATATGTCATAAAGCCTCCATAAAAAATGAGGGCGGCACAAAGCTACCGCCCTCTCTGATTGATCTTTAATCCTGAAAAAATGTAAATTAAAGCTTAGGTCCGGCAGAAACTAAAGCTTTACCTGCTTCATTTGTCTCATATTTCTTAAAGTTCTTAACAAATCTTCCGGCAAGATCCTTAGCCTTCTCTTCCCACTGTGATGCATTTGCATATGTATCTCTGGGATCAAGAATGTTCTTATCAACACCGGGAAGCTCTGTGGGAACCTCAAAGTCAAAGAAAGGTATCTTCTTTGTAGGTGCCTTTAATACATCACCATTTAAGATGGCGTCTATTATTCCTCTTGTATCCTTGATGGAAATTCTCTTACCTGTTCCGTTCCATCCAGTATTTACAAGATAAGCCTTTGCTCCGCTCTTCTTCATCTTCTTAACAAGCTCTTCACCATACTTTGTAGGATGAAGCTCTAAGAAAGCCTGACCAAAGCAAGCTGAGAAGGTAGGTGTAGGCTCTGTGATCCCTCTCTCTGTTCCTGCAAGCTTTGCAGTGAATCCTGAAAGGAAGTAGTACTGAGTCTGCTCAGGTGTAAGGATTGATACAGGAGGAAGAACTCCAAATGCATCAGCTGAAAGGAAGATAACATTCTCAGCATCGGGACCTGAAGAGATCTTATTAACGTTCTTTGCGATCTTTTCAATATGCTCAATAGGATAAGATACACGTGTATTCTCTGTAACAGTCTTATCAGCAAAATCAATCTTGCCATTTGCATCAACAGTAACGTTTTCAAGGAGAGCATTTCTCTTGATGGCATTATAGATATCAGGCTCTGAATCCTTATCAAGGTTTATAACCTTAGCATAGCAGCCGCCCTCTAAGTTGAATACGCCGTTGTCATCCCAGCCATGCTCATCATCACCTATAAGAAGTCTCTTGGGATCTGTTGAAAGGGTTGTCTTACCTGTTCCTGAAAGACCAAAGAATATGGCTGTATGCTTTCCATCCATATCTGTGTTTGCGGAACAGTGCATTGATGCCATTCCCTGAAGAGGAAGGAAGTAGTTCTGCATTGAGAACATACCCTTCTTCATTTCTCCGCCATACCATGTATTCAAAATAACCTGTTCACGAGAGGTAACGTTGAAAAGCACAGCTGTCTCTGAATTAAGTCCTAACTCCTTATAGTTTTCAACCTTAGCCTTTGATGCAGTATAAACAACAAAATCAGGCTCAAAGTTTTCCTGCTCTTCGGGAGTGGGCTGGATAAACATATTCTTTACAAAATGTGCCTGCCAGGCAACTTCCATAATGAAGCGGACAGCCATACGTGAATCCTTATTGGCTCCACAGAAAGCATCAGCAACATAGAGCTTCTTGTTTGATAACTGCTCTATAGCAAGCTTCTTACAAGCTTCCCAGGCCTCTTGAGAAGCGGGATGATTGTCATTAGGATATTCGGGTGTTGTCCACCATACAGTATCCTTTGACTTCTCGTCCATAACGATAAATTTGTCTTTAGGTGAACGACCGGTATAGATACCTGTCATTACGTTTACTGCATCCAGTTCTGTAAGCTGTCCCTTATCATAACCCTCAAGTCCCGGAGCCATCTCATCTTCATAAAGCTTTTCATAGGAAGCATTATAAAAGATCTCTTTGACGCCTGTAATGCCATACTTACTTAAATCAACTGCCATTTTCTTACCTCTTTCTTTCTTTATTATTGTTTAAAAAATATTAATAACATTAATAATTTCAATCGGATAATAGCATATTTCAAAGCCTTAAGCCCCTAAAATGTCTCATTAAAGAGGATCGGACTTTCAAAGACTATTAACCGTTAGAATTATACATGATAAGAGGACATAAATCAAGTCCTTATGGAAGTTAAGAATTTTTTAATTAATTGCCTCTGTTTCCTTTTTCAGCCATTCTTTTAAGTCCCTGTCATTATTATCAAGATAGTCTTTATAGCATTCGTAAACCATTTTATGGTAATCGTTTAATACCTTCTTTTCCTCAAAGGTCAGTTTTTCCTTAAGGATAGCCTCTCTTTCAAAGGGAACGAGGGAAAGGCTTTCAAAGCCCAGAAAAGTCCCCCACTCATTTTGGGCCTTATTTATACATAAAAGCAGATTTTCTATCCTTATACCGAATTTTCCTCTAAGGTAGATCCCCGGTTCATCACTTGTTATCATACCCGCTTCAAGGGGAGGCTGTATATGCTCCTCAAGTATTTTGTATCTGAAGGCCTGAGGTCCCTCATGAACATTAAGAAAGCTTCCGACTCCATGGCCTGTCCCATGCTTATAGTCTAAATACAACTGCCATAAGGGTTCTCTTGCGGCTATATCAAGGTTCTCACCCCTGCAGCCCTTTAAAAAAACAAGTGACATAAGACGCAGGTGTCCTTTAAGTACCGCAGTATAAGCCTCCTTCATGTCAGGGGTCAGCCTTCCCAAAGCCACAGTCCTTGTAATATCCGTGGTAGCTCCAAGATACTGGCCTCCGGAATCAAGGAGTACAAAGCCTTCAGGCTTAAGTATTGCAGACTTATCCTTATGGGGAGAATAATGAACTATGGCTCCGTTTTCTCCATAGGCACAGATGGTTTCAAAGCTCGCTTCAATAAAGCCCTCTGTCCCGGCCCTGTATTCATCCACCAAAAGAGCCGCCTCATATTCTGATACAGCTCTTTTTTGAACTGTACTTTTTATATCACGTATCCATCTTATTACACTTAAGCCGTCATAAAAATGGTATTTTTTGGAAAGCTCTATCTCTCTTTCGTTTTTTACTGCTTTATTTATAAAAAGAGTATGATCTGCTTCAAGCAGGGTATTGTTTTCAAGAAGGCAGGAATAAAGCCTTGTATTTATTAAGTCAGGATCAACGATTATCTTTAAGCCCTTTAGCTTTTCCATTTCTTCGTACAGCCCGGCATAGGGGAAGACTTGAAGTCTTGCTATTTCCATAAATTCAGCCGATTCTTCCTTCTTTAAGCCATCTATGAAAAGAAGGATCTTATTTCTGCTTATAAAGGCATAGGAGTAAGCGAGAGGGTTATAGATTATATCATTTCCCCTTATATTAAAAAGCCACATTATATCCGAAAGCTCTGTAAGCATAATACCCTCTGCATCATAATCATAAAGGACTGCCAGAAGCTCTTCTATTTTCTTTAAGGATTTCTTTCCGGAAATATCCAAATCAAGATGAAGGGTCTCCTTACTCTCCCTTAAGGGTCTCTCTTCCCATATTTCTTCATAATATGTCAGATCACTTCTTATTCTTTCCTCCTCTTCCACTACTTCACATATATCATCATAGTAGCTTTGGCTCATTACACTGCCGTCAAAGCCAATAAACTTATCAAATGCATTGTCATACAGAAACTGAAAAAGAGAAGGTACCCCTTCATCCTGCATGCGCATAAGCTCTATCTCCGATCCCTTTAACTCCTCTTCTGCCTGAAGGTAATACCTTCCATCGGTCCATAGAAAAGCCCTTTGCATACCCACCAGAAGGGTGCCTGCCGATCCGGTAAAACCAGTTAAATACTCCCTGAATTTATAATGCTCTCCAATATACTCTGACATATGGGGATCTGATGTGGGCACTATATAGTAGTCAAGGCTGTCCTTTTTCATAAGCTCTCTAAGTTTATTTATACGTTTTTTATGGATATCTGACATTTAAGTCACCCCTCCTTTTATATATGGTTTTTGGAAGCTGAGATCATATTTTCTTGCATTAATTAAATTTATCATGATAGAATACCAAAGTAAACTGTTACAATGTCACGAAAAGAGAGGTACAAATGATTGATAAAAACCTGTATAAGATAACTCCCCAGATCCTGGAGCTGTCTGAATTGAATATTGCAACAAATTATATCGATCCTGCTCTTTACAAAAAATATGATGTTAAGAGAGGCTTAAGAGATATAAACGGTAAAGGGGTACTTGCAGGCCTGACAAATGTTTCCGATGTCAGGGCCAATATGATAATAAGAGGTAAGCTTATCCCTCAAAACGGTGAACTCTTTTACAGAGGCTATAATGTAAGAGATCTTGTAAACGGATTTTCCAATGACCAGAGGTTTGGATTTGAAGAAGTAACCTATCTGCTGCTTTTTGGCAGACTCCCTGATGAGGGGGAATTAAGGTCCTTTCAGGAGCTTTTGTCAAATTACAGGAAGCTTCCCACGGATTTTGTCAGGGATATAATCATGAAGGCTCCAAGCAGGGACATGATGAATACCTTATCAAGAAGTATCCTTACCCTCTATTCATATGATGATAAGGCTGACGATACATCCATACCAAATGTTTTAAGGCAGTGTCTTCAGCTTATCTCCTTAACGCCCCTTTTATCTGTATACGGCTATCAGGCCTACAGACATTATCATGACGGCAAGAGCCTATATATTCACAGGCCAAAGCCCGAACTTACAACGGCTGAAAATATCTTAAGGATATTAAGATCAAATAAAAGATATACCCCCCTTGAAGCAAGACTTTTGGATGTGGCCCTGGTTTTGCATATGGAGCATGGCGGTGGTAACAATTCCACCTTTACAACCCATGTTATTTCTTCTACCGGTACCGATACCTACTCTGTTATGGCAGGAGCTATCGGTTCTCTTAAGGGGCCAAAGCATGGTGGTGCCAATATTAAGGTCATAGAAATGTTTGACGACATGAAAAAGAACCTGAAAAACTGGGAGGACAGAGAAGAGGTTTCCGATTATCTTATGGGGCTTTTGGATGGAGAGCGTTTTGATAAGAAGGGTCTTATTTACGGAATGGGTCATGCGGTTTATTCACTTTCAGACCCCAGAGAAAAGATCTTTAAGAACTTTGTTAAATTGCTGGCTGATGAAAAGGACATGACAGAGGAATTCAAGCTGTATGAGCTTGTTGAGGAATTAGGACCAAAGATTATAGCCGAGAAAAGAAAAATGTATAAGGGCGTATGCTGTAACGTGGACTTTTACTCCGGCTTTGTTTATCAGATGTTAGGGCTTCCCAAGGAATTATATACACCTATATTTGCCATTGCAAGAATGGTGGGATGGTCTGCTCACCGTCTTGAGGAGCTGACTCAGGGTGGAAAGATAATACGTCCTGCCTATAAGCCAAATGCAGTGGATCAGGAATATATCCCCTTATCGGACAGATAATCAAATAAAAAAGCGAAATGCAGGATATCCTATGATAAAGTGCACTTCGCTTTTTTTATCGATCTTTATTTGGATCACTCTCTGTTTAAATTCCAAGCTCTTCCCTGACAAGAGCTTCCATTTTTTCCTTTTCACACAGCTTCTTGTGAAGGATCTCGGCATTCTTTATCTCTTCTATTGCCGGAGGTATCTTTACACCGGATAGCTTTGATAATTCATCGATTATGGCAAAATCATCAGTAAGCTTTGAATCTGATTTTATAGCCTTATAAACACTGGAAGCAAATTTATAGGGACTGGCGGTTGATATTACCACGCTTTTCCTCTTGTCATTAGTGTCCTTTTTATAGGCCAGATCGCTGCAGGCTGCAACTCCCGTATGGGTATCTATAACATAGCCTGTTTTTTCATAAATGCTTTTTATGGTATTAAAAACATCCTGCTCTCCTGAATAAAGCCCCACAAAATCATTAAGTCGCGCTTTCATATCAGAGCTTATCTCGTATCTGCCTTCCTTGGAAAGAGCAGTCATAAGCTCAAGATTTTTTTGAGGATCACAGCCTGTTATCATATAAATAAGTCTCTCAAGATTTGATGATATAAGAATATCCATACTCGGAGAGCTTGTTAAGATAAATTCCCTGTTTTTATCATATATGCCATCTTTGAAGAAATCAAAGAGAACCTTATTCTCATTGGAGGCACATATCAGTCTGCCCACAGGCAGACCTAAGAGCTTTGCATAGTAGGCGGCAAGTATGTTTCCAAAGTTTCCTGTGGGAACAGTAAAATTAACCTCATCTCCTGCCTTGATCTCACCGGTCTTTATAAGCTGGCCGTAGGCATAGACATAATAAGCTATCTGGGGCACCAGTCTTCCTATGTTAATGGAATTGGCAGATGAAAAAACATATCCCTTTTCTGCCATTTCCTGCTTAAGCTTTACATTATTAAAGATTTCCTTAACCTTACTCTGACAGTCATCAAAATTACCCTTAACTGCAACAACACAGGTGTTTTTCCCCTTTTCGGTCACCATCTGCAGCTCCTGGATCCTTGATACGCCGCCCTTTGGATAAAAAACGATTATTCTTGTATTATCAACATCGGCAAAGCCTGAAAGAGCAGCCTTACCTGTATCACCCGAGGTGGCTGTAAGAATAACAACCTCCTTATCCTCCTTATTCTTTTTCATGGCAGTTGTAAGAAGGTGGGGAAGGATGGATAAAGCCATATCCTTAAAAGCTATGGTCCTTCCGTGAAAGAGCTCCAAAAAGAACTGATCTCCGGCCTTCCTTAATACAGCTATCTCCTCTGAGTCAAACTTTGAATCATAGGCCTTATTAATACAGCCTCTAAGCTCCTCTTCCGTATAATCGGTCAGTAAAAGCCTCATAACCCTGTATGCGGTTTCCCTGTAATCCCAATCAGTAAGCTCAGAAAGCTCAAAATCAAACGAAGGCAGAGAGTCTGGAACAAAAAGTCCTCCGTCATCGGAAAGTCCCTTTATCACTGCCTGAGAAGCAGTCAGTCCAAGGCTTCCTCCTCTTGTACTATTATATAATATATCCATGTATTATCTCCGAATCTCTATTGTTCTTTTAGATCAGTTATCATTACCAGGGGTTACTTTACTTTGATCCTTCTTATTCCTTAACTTGCTTCCAAGAATAACAGCCACAACTATAATGCATATAAAAACAGCTACAAGTATAAGATATGATAAAAAAGTATTTATAAATGCTATCATTTTTTAACCTCCAAAATCAGATTACATAAAACTATAACACTCCACCGGCTATATCGTCAAGAAGATCTCCCGAGTCAGCAGCGCCGGTTGCCAGCTTGTCGCATCTTTCATTACAGGGATTTCCGTCATGCCCCTTTACCCAGTTATAAGTGACTCTATGACCCTCCATCGCCTTTAAAAGCCTCCTCCAAAGATCCTCATTTAATACCGGATCTTTTTTTGAAGTTTTCCATCCGTTCCCCTGCCACTTGTCTATCCAGCCCTTGTTAAAAGAATCCGTAACATATTTTGAGTCTGAATAAACAGAAACCTCACAGCTTGTATTCAAGGCTTCAAGACCTGCTATAACTCCTAAAAGCTCCATCCTGTTATTGGTGGTTTTCTTATAGCCCCTGGATATCTCCTTTTCATGGAGGCTGCCCTTTTTATCAATATATCTCAATATACATCCAAATCCCCCGGGGCCTTCAGGATTACCTCTTGCAGCTCCATCACTGTAAAGCTCCACCTTCATATCAGCCTATCCTCTTGATTATCTCATTAGCCCTTCTGTAAATGTCCTCAGGCTCCTCTCCTATAAAATACTTTCCGTCTTCGTAAAGTATAGATCCGTGAACCATGGTCATTTTAACATTCATTTTAGATCCGCTGTAAACTATGTTTTTGGCGATATTATTTAAAGGCTGCATATTAGGCTGGTGCAGATCGATCATAATGATATCTGCCTCCTTGTCAATATCCAGCACATCGGCGTCTGAAAGTCCCATAGCCTTGGCTCCGTTTACTGTTGCCATTTTAAGAACCTCTAAAGCATCCACTGCAGACGCATCCTCAGTGGTAAGCTTTGCAAGACCCGTAACCAAAAACATTTCTCTGAACATATCAAGACAGTTGTTGGAGCTTGGTCCGTCTGTACCTATGGCTATATTTATTCCGGCATCCAGATATCTTTTGATTGGGGCAATACCGCTTGCAAGCTTTGTGTTGGAGCCGGGATTTGTTACTATATGAAGCTTTTTGTTTTTAAAGATCTCCACATCCTTATCGGAGAAGTATACACAGTGGTAACCGCCGCCGCCGTAATCAAACATTCCAAGGGAATCCATTAATTCTGTGGGGGTCTTACCATAACGATCCATACATTCCTTTACTTCAGTTTTTGTTTCGGAATTGTGGGCAAATAAAGGCTCCTTATACTTATGGGCAAGAGCCGAGATCTTTTCAAGCAAGGGAAGATCACAGGTGTATTCCGCATGAAAACCAAGCCTGAAGGAGGATAAGGGATTACCTTCATTTATCTTTAAAAATCTTTCCTCCAGCTCCTCAAGAGAGGGTCCGAATTTGTTTATACCACTGACCTGTACGAACTTCATACCTGTATCTTTTGCACATCTGGCTATGTCATAGGGAGCTAAGTACATATCGAAAACTGCAGTAACTCCGGAAGTTAAATACTCTAAAACTGCCAGCTTTGAAAGCTCATAACAATCCTCTCCCGTCATTTTTGCTTCCATGGGAAAGATCTTATTGTTAAGCCAATCCTGAAGAGCAAGGTCATCTGCATAGGATCTCATGGCTGTCATTCCGGAATGGGTATGGGCATTTTTAAAACCGGGCATTAAAAGATTGCCCTTGCAATCTATCTCGCGATCAAACTTATCATTCCCTTCCTTTTCCTTACCTATATAGCTGATCTTATTGTCCTTTACATGAAGCTCACCTTCATATATCTCTTCACCATCCTTCATGGACATGATCCTGGCATTTTTAAATCTTATCGTCATACAATACCTCCGAGTAAATATTATTGATTATTTTTCTCCCCTAAGAGAGATTATCCCTTGAAAAACCAAGGGGAAGAAGTTCTTTTAAAAGATATTCCCTATATTCATTTTCTGATCTGGCAACTATGACCTTAAAGCTGTCAGGATCAGTAAACTCACTTAAAACCTGCCTGCAGATACCGCAGGGATAGGCATAATCCTTCATAATATCCTTCCTGCAGTCAGCCTTGGAACCAACTATGGCTATTGCCTTAAAATTTACCTCACCTTCGCTTACCGCCTTAAACACAGCAGTTCTTTCGGCACAGTTGCTTGCTCCGTAAGAGGAATTCTCTATATTACAGCCCTTGTATATCTTCCCGTTTTCGCACAAAAGGGCTGCCCCCACCTTATAGTCTGAATAGGGGGAGTATGATCTTTCTCTGGCTTTTAGAGCCTCATTTATCAACTTTTGAATATCCATTTCATCCTTTTTAGCTTTTAATTTAATTCCAGGTAGGTTACCGTAGTGTTTATAAGTGTCAGATCAAAGGTATTTCCAAAAGCCGTTGAAGCATAGGGCTCTATTTTTCCCTCTGCCAACTGACCGTAAATAGCATTATAGGTGTCCTGACTGAAGTTTTTAAACATGGAGCTCTCCATGGGCAGCCCCACACCTTCATTCAAAGCACTCATGCTTACTATCTCACCGCCTTTAAAATTACCTTCATAGAAATCCTTAACCCCCTGATAAGTGGCATTTGTCAGCTCCTTCATGGCTGAGGTGATAACCCTGTCGGATTCCATACCCTGATCCACATCAACTCCGATAACATAGCCTTCCTTCTCTTCCGCCGCCTTTATTACTGACCGGTTCATGGCGCCGCCGCAGGCAAAGATCACCTGAGTTCCCTGATCATACCAGGAAGCAGCAAGATTTTTCATATCCTCACTTTCGGTAAAGGTCATACCGTAGCAGTAATTGATATTTACGGAAACACCCAGCTCTATAGCAGCATAATCCGCTCCCTGAATAAAGCCATATCCATACTTTATAACAGGATCCTGAGGGTTACCCCCAAGAAAGCCCAGACTTGTATAACCGTCTCTTACAGCGGCGTATCCTGCCAGAAATCCGGCCTGCTCCTCGGCAAAGACCACTGCCCGGGTATTAGCTGCCACAGCCTCCTTTGAAAAATCCTTATTATGGGGAATTCCGTCTATCAGTAAAAAGCTTATGTCAGGATATTGATCCTGAACATCAAAAAGCACTTCATCAAAGATCTCCCCGGGAAGAACTATCATTTTGGCCCCCTGTTTAACTGCCTTTTTTATGGTCTTAAGATAGCTTTCTTCATTGGATTCCTCAGGTTGATAAAAATTATAGCTGATGCCTGCTTCTTCTGCGTATTTTTTAATGCCCTCGTAGGTTCCCTGATTAAAGGATCCATCATATATGGTACCAAGATCAGTTACCATTATAACCTCAGCCTTTTCCCCGGAAGCGCAGGCGCTAAGCATGACGGACAATATAATTAAAAGTGAAAATAACTTAAAGCCTTTATTTCTTTTATGACCTGATCTCATGACAAACCTTCAACCCTGCTAATGATCTCAAAAATCAGCTTTTTAAACTGTACGCCGGTTTTTGCAACTGCTTCCTGTATATCTTCATGCTTAAGCTTTTCTTTGGAGATTCCGGCAGCAAGGTTGCTGACACAGGAGATACCGCAGACCTCCATGCCCATATGGTTGGCGCAGATGGCTTCCACCACTGTACTCATACCTACGGCATCTGCTCCCATAGCCTTCAGCATCTGTATTTCAGCCGGACTCTCATAGGAAGGTCCCGTAAGCTGGACATAGACCCCTTCCTTAAGCTCTACGGAAAGCTCTGCCGCTACGGATTTAGCCAGATTACGAAGCTTTGTATTATAAATATCACTCATATCGGGGAATCTGAGCCCTAGCTCATCTATGTTTGGTCCTATAAGAGGATTTGGAGCAAAAATTGAGATGTGATCCTTTATAAGCATAAGATCACCAACCTTATAGCCATCCCCCATGCCTCCTGAAGCATTTGTTAAAAAGAGATATTTGGCGCCAAGCATTCCCATAAGCCTTATAGGCAATACCACATCAGAAATGCTGTAACCCTCATAGTAATGAACTCTTCCCTGCATAATGACTAAAGGGATATTGTTTACATGACAAAAAACAAACTGTCCCTTGTGTCCGGCTACAGTAGACACCGGGAAGCCTTCTATTTCGTTATACTTTATTATGCAGTCAATATCTATATCCTCCGCAAAGGCGCCCAAACCCGATCCTAACACCAGTGCTGCCAGAGGCTTGAAATCTGTTTTGCTCCTTACACATTCTACACATTTACATAATTTTTCATATCTTGGGTCACTCATAGTCATCCTCCTTTTTTATTTTATCAGTTCCAGTAATTCTTTTGTTTTATCCTTTGCTTTAAAGTATTCAAAGGTATCAAAATCATTTTTTATAGCTCTTACGGCCTTGTTGACCTCATGGCTGTAATTATGTTCGGCTATGGAATTTAGAAGCTTTTCCGCATTTTTTAAGTCAAACCTGTCCATAAAGGCGTATAGCTCTTCAAGGGAAGAGATATCTAATTTTTCCTCATCCTTCCTTGAAGTGTCTTCACTTTCGGTCTCTAAAAGACCATTTTCCTGAAGATAGTGATTAACAGTCATGAGGAGATCCTTGAAATTAAGTATAACATCTGTGAGATTTTTTTCAATGAAATCCCTGCTCCCGTCCTTTCCTGCCATTTCAAACTGTTTGAAATGTGAAGATATTCCTGTGGCTCCGACAGAGGCTGAGCTGCTTTTTAAGGCGTGAACGGTAGTTGTAAAAAGCTGAAGATCCCCTTCCTTTGACATTTCTTCAATTCTGTCTATCTTTTCTATGCCTTCACAGTAATAGGTAAGGAGTATCTGATCATATATTTCCTTATCTCCGCCTATATTTTCCAAGCCCAGGTTAATATCAAAGATAAGAGGATCTGCGGAAAGATCATATTGAGGCGGCTCCTTTGCTCCCTCTATACCGCTCTTGCCCCCATTTTCAGGAGCATAATAGGGATCTTCGAAAATAACCTTTTCCTTTGGAAGATATTTTACAAGGATATTTTCAAGTGCTAAGCTTTTTACCGGTTTACTTATATAGTCACTGAAGCCTTCGTTTATCAGCTCTTTCCTGATGTCTCTCCCTATTTCCGATGAGATTCCTATAACCGGGATCAGGGACTTGTCCCCCTCTGATTCCTTAATATGCTTAAGGGTACTTAAGCCATCCATTCCCGGCATCCTGTGATCTAAAAAAACAATGTCATAATCTTTATTTTTTAAGTATTCCAGACATTTCTCACCGCTTACAACCGTATCTGTACTGATCTTAAAGTTATCAAAGATTGCAGATATAAGCTTAAGGTTTATCAGGGAATCATCCACTACAAGCGCTTTGGTATCTTTAAATACTGCCTTCTTTCGGCTGCCCTCAAGTCTGTGATCGTTTCTTACATAGCTTCCGTTAAGTATTTCCGACACCGTTATAGAGTTCATAGGAGAAAGAACGGCATTAAAGGTATTGAGATTATCATTTTTCCTTTTATGCTCTATGATGACATAAGTAATATCTTCAAGGTGGTTTTCATATATAAGCTCCTTGATCTTAACATAGTCCTTTATCCTTATAAAAATATGAGTATATTTCCTGCTGGCTACTGAATCCTTAAAGGTCAGAGGGGAAAGAACATAGTCGGGACTTATGGATATGTTGTCAAAAAGAGGCTTCCATACATTTGTATCCTCCTTGGAATGAAGATAAACCAAAACTCTCTTTATAGGCTCGGTCTTTACTGTAACCATAGGAAGCTCATTAAGAATATAGTTTTCAAAAGAAAACCTGATGGATATACCAACACCCTTAACAGATTCAATTTTCAGGCTGCCCCCCATTAAATGAAGCAGCTCCTCACAAATTGAGATCTCAAGCCCCATACCCTTAAGATCTGAATCCATTCTTGAGTCAAGTCTTTTATAAGCACCAAGCAGGGACTCGATTTCTTCATCTGTAAGACCATTTCCGGCTTCTGAAATGCTGCATTCCAATCTGACGGAGTTTTTTTCGCTGAGATATTCGCACCTTATATCAATCGATACCCTGTATCTCACATCATGCTGCAGTGAATTTTCCAAAAGGAAGGTAAAGATATGCTTTATGGATGCTTCATCACCATAAAGGGTCTTTGGTATATTTGCGTCAATATAAGCGTAAACATCAATATTTGATACTAAAGCGACCATTCTGAAATTATCAAGACTATCGCTTATCAGGTCATAGAAGCTGTATGCGGAATTTTCAAGCTTCCAGCTGCCGGCATCAAGTCTTGAATATATAAGGGCATCATTAACTATTCTTGAAAGCTGATTGGAGGCTTCCTTTATATTTTCAGCCTCCTCCTTTTCCTCCGGACTAAGCTCCTCCTTGAGGAGAAGCTCATTCATGTTGATTATGGCGTTCATGGGAGTTTTTATTTCAAAGGTCATGTTAGCCAAAAATTTTGACTTGCTAAGGTCTGTTTTTCTGATGATATCATCAGCCTCCCTTATATTTTTTAAAACATTGGAATGTATGATACTCTGATAAGTCAGTACAAATATAAGTATAAAGGCGCCTACAAAGAAGTTTGAATATATTATGATGTTGTTTGAGGAGATCTCTCTGTAGTATTGAAAAAGCTCAGGATTATTATAAACAAAAATAATTATAAAGAGATCCCATACTGCTGTTATCAGCACATGAAAGTAAAGGGCAGGTGGATCCACGAGATAAAAAATAAGAATAAAGCCCATAACAAGGTAAAGCATGCTGTAGGAATATATGTCGCCTGACATGAGAAAGAAAAGGGGAAATATTATTATATTTACAGCCACAGAAAAGGAATGAACAAGTTTTTTGTACTCCTTATAAACAATACCAAGATAAACCATGCAAATACAGATAAGCAAAAAAGCCCCATAGGGAATATTGACAAAAAGGGGTCTTTTTATGATTAAATTAAGAATAATAAAGTAAATACAGGCAGTGATGCCAAAGCCGGTACAAAAGGCTAAATTTCTGACATCCTGATCTGCATCTTCGCTGAATATAAAATACTGTATTTTCTTGATGATGTTTTCTTTCTTTTTATTCATCACTGGCATCCACAATTTGAATTTTTTCTTTTGGCAGGAGGATCTTAAGACTTTTCTCCAGCTTGGATATATTGATGGGTTTTGCTATATAGTCATCAAAGCCCTTATCAAAAAACATTTCTCTTGCTCCGTTAACTACATTGGCTGTCAGGGCTATCACAGGTATCTCCCTGTATTTTAGATCAGGCAGTATTCTTATGGCATGCAAAGTATCTACCCCATCCATATCAGGCATCATATAATCCAGGAAGATAAGATCGTAATCCTCCTTTTGAATGAGCTCTAAAGCTTCCCTCCCCGATAAAGCGGTATTAACTGTGGCTTTATATTTTTCAAGGAGATTTTTGGCAACCATAAGGTTGGTTATATTATCATCAACCACCAGTATATTTACATCGGGAATCCTTATGGTATTTTCCCTGGATCTGCTGTAATTTAAGTAAACACCGGAAGTACCCTTAAGTATATTGGTAAGGTTCAATAACTGAAGGGGGCGCATTAATACAAGACCCTTTTCATTCAGCTTAAGGGAATCGGACAGAGTTGAGATAACCGCCAGCTCTTTATCAGCATCCTCAGCCAAAAGCTCTTTTATTTCCATGTAGTTTTCATTGGCAATAAATACATGACTGTATCTGTCTTCTTTATATTCCTGCAAAAAAGTTTCATTATCTCTTACACTGAGGGAAGGTATGGAAAGCTCCGTTAAAAGCTCCTCAAGATTTTTAGTGCTGTAATCATCCTTTTCGTATATAAGAACATTGTATTTATTATTTTCTTCCACACTTATTATCTTCTCTTCGGACTCAACCTTTTGAGGAAGCCTGGCCAGTATGAAAACTCCTGTTTCATCCCCATTCCCCATTGTTATGCTGCCATCCATGCAGTCAAGGATCTCCTTGCAGATATTCAGACTCATGTCTGTAAATTCCTTAAGATTCTGATTTCTTGACCTTGGATCATTGTAATAGGGATCACTTTTAATTTCAGATAATGCTGCATCACTTGCCGTATTTTTACTTTCATATACACTGAAAATAAGATCTATCTCACTATTTCTTTTGTAAAGGCAGCTTATCTCTAAAGTCAGGGACTTATGCTCAGCACTTTTTAAAGCATAATTTATGATATTTATAAAGAGCTGTCTCAGCTTTGCCGTATCAGAATAAAGATATCTGGGTATATCCTTATGGATGTTAATGCTAAATTCAATATCTGATTCTGAAAGCCTTACTGTGACCATATCTATTATCTCAGCAAGAAATTCTCTTATATCATATCTGCTGTTGTATATAACCACTTCCTGCCGGCTGCTTTTGGATATATCCATTATCTCATTTATAAGGGATAAGAGAGCCGTCCCTGAATTATAGATCCCATAAAGATTATTTCTTGCGGCTTCATTTATCTCTCTGTCTAAAAGAAGCTCGGTATTGCCTATTATGGCATTCATGGGAGTCCTTATTTCATGAGACATATTAACCAGAAAGATATCCTGCATATTACTTGCATTTAATACATCTTCATGGATCTTTCTGTAGGTGCTTTTCTCCACTTTCAATATATGCTTTTTATAAAGTATAACGATCCCGCTTACCGTCACAACAAAAACGAAGGCTATTATCAGGGTACACAGATCCCTGAAATCCATAAGGAGACCCTTCTTCATTTTTGTAAGCCCATGATTGGCAGCATATAAAAGAATAATATCCGCAACCATATCAACAGCACTTAAAAAAATGGACCAGGTTTTTGGAAGAACAAGATTGTTGTAAAGTAAACCAAAAAGAAAATAGATGGGTATGATACATGCGGATCTGTTATAGGTAAAGAAAATGATGGGGAAAAATACCAGATTCAGCATGACGGACATGGCTACTCCACAGGCCACGAAATGATTTGTTCTATTGGCCTCGTAAAGAGTAAACATAGAAAAGGTTGCGGCGCAAAAGGCTATACCAAAGGCCTGTTCACTATCCATAAAAAAATAGATCAAAAAGAGAAATACAACAGAAACAATGCCCATTATCAAATGGGTCACATTAAAGATATGATGCTCCGAAGGGAGATCCTTTCCAAAGTATTTTTCTTTATAATCCTCAAAGATCCTTAACATTTGTCTAGACTTCCTTTTAAATTAAAGAAGAGTTTTCATCTGATTACCAAGCATTAGAAATACATCAACAAGATCCGGATCAAAGTGTGTACCGGCCCAAAGCTTTATTCTGTTCATGGCCTGTTCGTGACTGAGTGGTTCCTGACCATCGTTGTCATGTCTGAAATTATCATAACTGTTTACAATAGCCAGTATTCTGGCAACAAAGGGAATATTTGTGGACATAAGTCTGTCCGGATAGCCTTTTCCGTCCCATCTTTCATGGTGGTATCTGCACATATTGTAGGTATAGGTCAGAAACTGATTTTCGGAAATGGCATCGATAACCCTTCTGACAGCCTCTGCACCCAAAACAGTATGGGCATGATTATATTCCTTCTCAGCCAGTGTCAGGTCACCAAGATTTGCCAGACAGCGATCAGGCATACACATTTTACCAAGATCATGCATTTTAGACGCAAAGATTATTATTTTAAGATCCTCTTCCTTGATGCCAAAATGTCCCATGGCCGCCAGCTTATTGAGAAAGACCTCCATGTAACGGGAGACTCTGTCACAATGATCGGAAACTATGATGGAACGACTGGACATAAGGGAGGTGAACATTTCAACTATGGCAAATTCCAACTCCACTATATTATGAATTTTATCATTCAAAGTCTTGGAAAGGGTATCATTATACCTTTTAAGTCTTCTTTCCTGTTCAAGGACCTGAACGTGAAGATCTATCCTTTTTCTAAGTATTGCGGTTGTGTAGGGTTTTTTAATGTAATCGGTTGCCCCAAGATTGTATCCCTCAATTTCAGTTGTGGAATCTGTATGTGCAGTAAGAAAGATCACAGGTATGTGAGACAGCTTTGGGGTATTTTTGACCTCAGATAATACAAAAAAGCCGTTAATGTCAGGCATATCGATATCCAGCATTATAAGATCGGGAAGATCCGGCATTTCACGCAGAAACTGTAAGGCCATGGTTCCGGTAGAAATGGGTACTATATCATAAATATCCTCAAGTACCTTTTTTGCCATGATAAGATTGGTCATATTATCATCTATTATCATTATCTTATACATATCTATACCTCATTTAGCCTGCATCAGATATTTCATACCATCCTTAAGACCATCCACCGTTAGACGGTTCATTTTGAATATGCCTTTTACAGCAGTTTCGGCTTCCCGCCAGGGTGCATTACCGGGGGCCATTTTGGGATTAAGCCAAATGACCTTTTTAAAATGCTTCTTCATAAGCCTTAGCCATTCATAGCCGGATAATCCGTCATTTGGGCCTCTGTAATTTCCCGTATCAGAATAGAGCTCCTCCGGAGCCATTGCGGCATCCCCCACTATTATGACCTTATAGTTATCATCCAGATTTTTAAAGAGCCACTGTGTTTCTATCCAGTCGCCGTTTTCACATTCCGGTGTATTGTATAGTCTGGCATATATGCAATTGTGAAAATAATAGGTTTTAACATCCTTAAAATGATTGGATTTATTTACGGATTGAAAAAGCTCATTTAAAAGATTGCTGTAAGGTATCATGGTCCCGCCGGAATCCATTAAGAGTAAAAGCTTAACGGTGTTCTTCCTGGGCCTTTCAAATTCAATCTGAAGATAGCCCCCGTTATCACAGGTTTTTCTTATGGTTCCATCTATATCCAGCTCTGTTTTTGGAACATCAAGTCTTGTGGAGTATTGTCTCAGTTTTTTTAAGGCTACCATAAACTGTCTGTTATCCAGTACCCTGTCATTCCTGAAATCCCTGAATTTTCTTTCCCCGATAACCTGAAATGCAGACTGATAACCTGTGGTGCCCCCTATACGGACACCCCCCATGTGACCTCCAAGATTACCGAAGGATGAATTACCCATGGTACCTATCCATTGGTTTCCGCCATTATGCTCGGCATCCTGTTCCTTCTGTCTCTCCCTGAACTTTTCAAGCACCTCTTCATTATCAATTGGATTAGCCTCTCCCTCGATCATGGATTTTTGGATCTCCATATCTCTTGTGGCCTCAAGGAAATCAGACTTATCAAGCCATTTTTTCATCTGGTCGGATATATCATCAATGTCATCCTTGTGTATTCCCTTAAAGTACTCATTAAAGAGGCCGTCATATTTATCAAATTCATTTTCACTTTTTAAAAGGATCATTCGGGAAATGTAGTAGAAATCAGTAATACTGGAATTACACAGTCCTCTGTCAACGGCATCCACTAAGGATAGCCATTCAGACAGGGAAATATCCATTCCTTTTTCTCTTAAAAAGTAAAAATAATCAGTAAACATACTATACCCTGTTGTGTCTAACAGCTGTTAGATCCTCATCCTTTTTTATGATAGTTCCCACGAAGGGGAGTTCCTTTATTATCTTATCACTGTCTATGCCACCAAGCTGTAAGGCTCTTATCCAGTCTATAAGCTCAGAGGTTGAAGGCTTTTTCTTTATTTCTCTCATATCCCTTATATCATAAAAGGCTGTCAGGGCATTGCTTAAAAGATTCTCTTCAACCTTTTCAAAGTGAGCATGAACTATTTCCTTCATAAGCTCCTTGTCGGGAAATTCGATATAATGAAAAACACATCTTCTTAAAAATGCATCGGGAAGCTCCTTTTCAGCATTACTGGTTATGATCACAACAGGTCTTTCTTTAGCCTTTATGGTCTCCTTGGTCTCATGAATATAAAATTCCATCTGATCAAGCTCCCATAAGAGATCGTTGGGAAATTCCAGATCAGCCTTGTCTATCTCATCAATAAGAAGAACCACCTGCTTGTCTTTGGAAAAGGCCTCGCCCAGCTTGCCAAGCTTTATATATTTGGATATGTCATCAACTCCCTCTTCTCCAAACTGACTGTCATACAATCTCTGTATGGTGTCATACATATAGAGACCGTCCTGAGCCTTGGTGGTTGATTTTATGTTCCATATTATAAGCTCCATACCAAGGGATTCTGCTATAGCCTTTGCCAGCATGGTCTTTCCGGTTCCGGGTTCACCCTTTATAAGAAGGGGTTTTTTAAGTACTCTTGCCACATCAACGGCACTCATAAGCTCAGGTGATGCTATATAAGTACTTGTGCTTTTAAACTGATCCTTTAAAATATCCATTAATATTCCTCCCAGGAAAGCTCATCTGTTTTATCTCTCTTCATAAGATCCTTAACCGCATCTTTTGCGGATTTTCCACCAAATAAGATGAGATTTATCTGTTCAATTATGGGCATAGGTACATCATACTTCTTTGAAAGAGCCAAAGCTGCTTTAGCTGAGTAGACCCCTTCCACCACCATTTTTACCTCATCCATGGCCTCCTGCATGGTCTTTCCCTGGCCGATCAGGATTCCTGCTCTTCTGTTTCTTGAATGCATGCTCGCACAGGTAACGATAAGATCGCCTATTCCCGTAAGTCCGGAAAAGGTTTTTATATTACCTCCCATTTTTGTACCAAGTCTGGTTATTTCCGTTATGCCTCTTGTGATCAGAGCAGCCTTGGTATTATCTCCATAACCCAGACCATCAGCTACCCCAGCCGCAAGAGCCACTACGTTTTTTAGTGATCCCCCAAGCTCTATACCTAAAATATCCGGGCTCGTATAAATCCTGAAGTTCTCGTTCATGAATATATCCTGAATATATTTGGCAATTTCCTTCTCTTTAGCTCCTACTACACAGGTGGTGGGGATCCTTCTGCTAACCTCCTCTGCATGAGAGGGGCCTGACAGTACGGCTACCCTGGAACAGGGTATCTCCTCCTTAATTATCATAGAAAGGGTATTGAGAGTTTCCTCTTCTATTCCTTTGGCAACGCTTACAATGAGCTGGTCTTTCTTTACCACATCCGCCATTAAATGGGCTGTGCTCCTTGTAAAAGGCGATGGTACTGCCAAAACCAGAATATCCTTATCCTGACAGGTGAGCTTTAGATCTGTGGTAAATACAATTTCCTCGGGAAGCTTTACACCCGGGAGTTTATCCTTGTGCTCACGTTCCTTATTAAGCATTTGGATCTCATCCTCAAGGGCGGACCATACAACTACCTTATGTTTATTGTCATTTAATACCAAAGCAAGGGCTGTTCCCCAGCTTCCGGCTCCAACTATACCTATATCAGCCATTCTTCCCCTCCTTATTTTCTTTTTTTTCGTTTACATCTATTTCGGGTTTACCCTTTAAATAGGTTTTTCTTTCGGTGCCCTTTATAAGATTCACTATATTTACCCTGTGCCTCCACCAGGTAAGTATAGCCAAAAACCAGAGCAGGGCGTTAAATTCTACGAAATAAGTAGTGGCTATACCCTGTCCGAAATATCCGGATTTACTGAGGATAAAACCTTCGATTATAATACCTACATAAACAAATATAGACCCTAATGAAACATAATGGGTTATAAAGAAGATTCCGAAAAATGTTATTATCCCAAGTATGGTCATAAGAGGACCAAAACCAAAAATAACCAGACCCGCTGTGGCTGCAATACCCTTCCCACCTTTAAATTTCAGGTAAAAGGGATAATTGTGACCAAGAATGGTTCCGGTTGCGGCATATACCTTCAAAAGAGGCAGCATATCCGGGTAAATATCCTTATACATGAAATTTACTATAAGTATTGCGATCCCGCATTTAAGCACATCTCCCAAAAGCACCATACCGGCATACTTGAGTCCTAAGGTTCTGAGCATGTTGGTCGTTCCCGCGTTTTTACTGCCATGCTGTCTTATATCAACGCCTTTGATCCTTCCGATTATGTAGCCTGTCTGAATCAGGCCCAGAGCATAACCTATGAGCAGGCAAATAACCCTTACCATATTACTTATCTTCTCCTCTTTCTCTTATTATGAACTTTAAGGGTGTTCCCGAAAAGCCAAAAGTATCTCTTATCTGATTTTCAATATATCTTGTATAGGAAAAATGCATAAGTCCCTTATCGTTTACAAATATAACAAAAGTAGGGGGTTTTACGGCTACCTGAGTCATATAAAAGAGCTTTAACCTTTTTCCCTTATCCGTTGGAGGCTGATTCAGGGCTACTGCCTCGGTCATAATCTCATTAAGAACCCCTGTCTGGATCCTTAGAGACTGGTTCTCAACCACCTTATCTATCATATCAAATAAGCGATTCATGCGCTGACCTGTAAGAGCGGAGATAAAGATGATCTCTGCATAGGGCAAAAAAGAAAGAGTACTTCTTATTTTCTTCTCATATTCATAAACGGTCTTGTCATTTTTTTCTATTGCATCCCATTTATTAACCGCTATTATAATACCCCGGCCACTGTCATGGGCAATGCCGGCTATCTTTGCATCCTGTTCCGTTACCCCTTCATTGGCATCTATTATGAGAACACATACGTCTGCTCTTTCCACTGCAGCTACAGTCCTTAGGACCATGTAGTGTTCAAGATCTTCCTTCACATTCTTTTTTCTTCTAAGGCCTGCCGTATCGATAAAAACATATTCCCTGTCATCATGGGATACCACAGTATCCACAGCATCCCTTGTAGTTCCGGCAATATCTGATACTATGACCCGATCCTCCCCAAGAAGCTTATTTATGATCGAAGACTTTCCTACATTGGGCTTTCCGACTATGGCAACCCTTGGACGATCAGCCTCCTCCTCAGCTTCAGATCCTTGAGGAAAGTTTTCAACAACCGCGTCTAAAAGATCACCTATACCCATTCTGTTGGAAGCCGATATGGGGTAGGGCTCTCCTATTCCCAGATTATAGAACTCATAAACATCATTTCCGTATTTTTTGACATCATCAACTTTATTTACAGCCAAAAGAACAGGTTTTCTCGATCTTCTTAAGATATCAGCAACTCTGAAATCCGAATCGATTACTCCCTGTTTGACATCTGTCATAAAGATAATGACATCAGCAGTATCAATTGCTATCTGAGCCTGCTCTCTCATCTGAGAAAGGATCACATCTGAAGTGTCCGGCTCTATTCCGCCTGTATCTATAAGTGTAAAATCCTTATCAAGCCAGGAGACATCTGCATATATCCTGTCTCTGGTGATACCGGGTGTATCCTTTACAATGCTTATCCTTGAACCGCAAAGAGCATTAAAAAGTGTGGACTTTCCTACATTAGGCCGTCCCACTACCGCAACTATCGGTTTGCTCATAAATATTCTCTCCTACTGCCTTTTCGATTAAATCCATTCCGTTTGATTTTACAATATACAGCTTTACTTGTAAAGATTTTTCCAAGTCCTCAAAGGTCACATCATCCAAAAAAAGGGGTTCCCCGGCTCTTGCCATGGATTCCGATATAAGCAGTCCTTCTCCCAATGCTTTTCCCTTTAATTGAGCAATAATATCCTCACCTGTCAGTAAACCCGCAACAGTGATATATTCACCGAAAAAATCGTTTCGTATCTTATAGACATTGATCCTTATACCGGGAAGAAGACCTGATATCCTCTCGGCCATTCCCTTTATGGTATCATAGGCGAGGTAACCGGTTGCCACTGAAACAAGTCTCTTTTTTTGATAAAGCAGTGGATTATCAGCAAGATATGACTCTAAGAGCTTAAAAGCCCTGTTAAAATCCTCTATAGCTGATCTTAACATCCCCACCCCGTTTTCATACTGAAGGTAGCCGTCATAGACCTCTTCCTTTGGCACTTTTCTTTCGGCAAGAAGATAGAATTCATCAGATGCATGAACAAAATGACAGCCAAATTCCTGATAGATCTTTTTCTGCCATTTCTCAACTATATCTATAGTCTTTTCTGCATCCTCCTTCTTAAAGGCTTCCAAAGGATAAAGACCATGCCTGAATTTTGTAAGTCCCACGGGAACAACTGAAAGACTGCGTAAAACAGGAGCATAGGCCGAAAGATCACTTATGGACCTCTCAAGCTCTTCCTTATCATTTACCCCCTTGCAAAGGACGATCTGACCATTCATCTCAATACCGGCTTCATAGAGTCTGTCCACCTTTTTTAAGGCTTCTCCCGCAGAGGGATTTCCAAGCATCTTACAGCGCAGATCAGGATTTGTAGTCTGAAAAGATATATAGACCGGGGACATATGATACTTGATTATACGTTCAATATCCACCTGCGACATGTTTGTTAAGGTGATATAGTTACCATGCAGAAAAGAAAGCCTTGAATCATCATCTTTGAAGTAAAGGCTTTCTCTCATTCCCTTGGGCATCTGGTCGATAAAGCAGAAAATACACTTATTACAGCAGGAACGGTAATTGTCCATCATTCCGTTTTTAAACTGAAGTCCTATCTCTTCATCAGGAGCTTTATCTATTTCAAAGATGATCTCCTCTCCGTCAGCCTTTTCTATATATAATTCAAGATAATCATCGGTAATGTAGAACTCGTAATCAAAATAATCCTTTATCTCATTACCGTTTATGGCGATCAGCCTGTCACCGGCTTTAATCTCTAACTCTTCTGCTATACTACCGGCCTCGACAAAGCTTATAAGGTGTTTCCTCATAGCCTCTTCCTTTATCTTCTTGTGGTACTTCCAAAGCCGCCGTTTCTTATCTCTATAACGTCGTCATCTAAAGTGATGCCATACTCAGTAAATATGCCCTGCATAAAACCCTCACCCCGGACTATATGTACTACTCTTCCTTCGTTGGTATCATTTGTGATCTTGGAAAAAATATGTCCCTCATTATCGGAATAATAATAATCACTGTCTATTATGCCTACAGTATTGTTTAACTGCATTCTGTACTTAAAGCCAAGGCCGCTCCTTGGATAACAGGAAAGAACCCAGCCCTCTTCTATCTGAACTCTGACTCCCGTTGGGATCTTAACTGTCTCTCCGGGATTCAGATCTATATCTATGGGACTGAAGAAATCATAGCCTGCTGATCCTGTGGTAGCCCTTCTTGGCAGCTTTATCCTTTCATAGATATCCTTTATCTCAGAAGGCTCGGAACCGAAGCTGTCCTGCCAGTCCTTTAAAAACTGTGAAAAAGAAACCTTGTAGAATCGTGCAATCCTTTTCATAAATACTCCTTCTATCAAAACGCTACATGTCAGTGGAACTTTTACAGGAAAAAGAATGGCTGTTAAAATTCCTAAGCATAATCGCCGCAATAAAGTACAGGCTCTGAAGGATCCTCACTGGCCAGAGTTTTCTTAACATCAATGACCTTCTGGTTGCCCGATCCCTTCCAAAGGAGCTTAGGATCCCTTTTATCTATCTCAAATTCCCCATCCACTATCACATCCAAAAGGGGTGTTATTGAGGAATCCTTGATCTCTTTCCAGGTAAAACCGGTATAAAGCCATACTGTCTTATCAGGATACTTATTTCGGATCTCAATAATAAGATTTTTCACATCAAGTCTGTTGGCCGGATGAAGAGGGTCTCCTCCGCTGAAGGTTATTCCGGAAATATAATCCTTATCCAGTTCATCAAAGATCTCTTTTTTTGCAGCTTCGTCAAATAACAAACCGCCGTCGGGATCCCAGGTTATGGGATTTTGACACTCCTTACAGCAATGATCACAGCCTGAAACCCAAAGTACCACCCTCAGACCATCTCCATTAAGCATGTCGTCCTTGGTAATATTATGGTATCTCATTACATACTCTTCCTTTCGGCGATTTCTGCCATTTTAGCATCATTTAACCTGGTATCTCCATGAACCCTGGAATAAGAAAGATATCCGTTCATTCTTTCTATCTTTGTAAGGTTTTTACTGCCGCAGACAGGACATACATCCATTTCCAGCTCCTGATGTCCGCAGTCGTCACAGTAGGCAAGAGAAAGATTAACCCCCTCATAAAAGCCCATATCCATAGCCCTTCTTACAAGGGTCTTTATGGCTTCAATATTATAATCAATGGGATATTTAACATATTGTATCTTTCCCCCATTTGAAAGCTCCCAAAATCTGAATTCCAGATTCTGCTTCTGAATGGGAGTGATATCCTCCGTAACATGACAGTGGAAGGAATTGGATACATATTCCCTGTCGGATACGTTCTCAACTATTCCGTACTTTTTCCTGAACTGTTTTACCTGAAGCCCGCAAAGGCTTTCGGCGGGAGTACCGTAAATAGCATAGAGATTGTGATCCTCTTCTTTAAATTCATTAACCTTTTTATTTATATATTCCAAAACCTCAAGGGCAAACTTCCCGTCTTCAGCCAAAGACTTTCCGTTGTAAAGCTCCTGAAGCTCGTTGAAGGCAGTGATGCCAAAGGAAGCTGTTGCCGCCTTCAATAAGGGCTTGATCTTATCTGTCAGCTTTAAATGTCCACCGTAAAAGCCCCCTTCACAATAGGCCAAAGGGTTGGTGGATGCCCGCATCTCTCCAAGATATGCATATGTTCTCTTATGAAGTCCCCTGATAAGCTCAAGATAATAATCAAGAACCTCATAAAAATCTCTGGATTCCTGTCTTGCTTTTGCAAGTATCATGGGAAGGTGAAGAGAAACTGCTCCCACATTGAATCTTCCAACAAAAACAGGCATATCATCATCATCCGCCGGATGCATTCCTCCTCTTTCATACCAGGGTGAAAGAAAGGCCCTGCATCCCATAGGGGATATTATCCTGCCATATCTTTTATACATAGATGCAATATAACCCTTACCTGTAAGGGAGAGCCAATCCGGATACATGGTCTTTGCAGAACACTTTATTCCGGCCTCAAATACATCTTCAAGCTCCTTACCGGGACCATGAAGGTTTTCGTCATATAAGAAAACGATCTTTGGGAAAAGTACAGGCTTCTTGCAGTTTTCCTTACCCTGCCCCTTCCTTCTGACATCTAACATCTTTATTGTTGCAAGCTTGGCAAAACGTCCGGTTCCCGTGCCTGCGGTTACTGTAATAAAGGGGTAATCTCCTCTTGAGGAGGCCACGGTATTAAACTTATATTCCCAACCCTGAAAGCCCTGCTCAAAATCTCTTTCCACGTCCTTATAAGCAACTTCCTTTGCCTTCTCCTCGGAAAGACCGAGCTCGGTATATTTTTTTATATATTTTGTATAGGAGCGCTCTGCATACTTTTCAAGGATAAGATCAACACTGGGAACAGTAAAACCGCCATACTGCTGTGAAGCAGCCGAAAGTACGATATCTCCGATAACATCAAAGCATACATCCAGAGTCTTTGGCTCATTATACCAGATATTACCCATTTCAAATCCGCCGGTAAGAACCTCTTCCACATTAAAGAGGCAGCAGTTCATGGTATCCCTTCTTGCAGACATATCATGAACATATATATATCCGTCCCTACAGGCCTGGATCTCTTCTGTGGTCATGAAAAACTTTTGATAGAGCTCCTTATTAAGCTGGTTGAAAATAAGGCTTCTTTTAGTTGACACCAGGGCTGAGTCCGTATTGGCATTTTCCTTGTCGCCGATATACATTATGGACTGACTTTTTTTATAAACATCGTCCAGCATCCTGACAAAGTCCTGCTTATAGTTTCTGTAATCCCTGTAGGATTTGGCCACAATAGGCTTTACCTCCTCCAGGGCACTTTCAACAATGTTGTGCATTACAGGGATGGGAACTTCATTACCTTCAAGTTCATTAACCCTCTCAACAACTCTTTTACAGATAAAAGCCTTCTCTTCTTCCGTGAATTTAGTTAAAGCTCTGTAAGCGCTTTTACCAACAGCATCGATAACCTTCTGGACATTAAAATCTTCTCTGGTTCCATCTTTTTTTATCATTTTAACGTCACGATCGGGTTTATAAATCTCAGAATAATTATCCTTTAGAACCTGCTCATTTCCTTCCGAAGCCATAATAAACATCCTCTCCCATCCAATGAAAACAAAACTTAGTGATAATAAAGTCTCCGTCATGAAACAATATCTTGTGTCATTTAGGAGACTTGCAATCTATATCTTGTATCTGTCGTATTAAATATAATAGAACCCATAAAGATATATGTCAAGTATGAAATTTAAAACATTTTTATGATCCCTGAATTTATCGGGGAAAAATTGACAATGGCAAAAATCTTTACTTAAGATAATTCAAGGCTCTTAGCTTGTCATAAACCAGACCGGCTATGGCGTCATAAGAATCCTGGGTAAGGTGCACCCGGTCATCCACATATCCCTTTTCCTTGCTAAGACTTGAATCCACATCCAGATAGAGATCCCCGTAATGGGCTTTCAGACCCTCATTGATGAGACTGCTCATATCAGGCCCCCCCTCTTCGTTTCTTAACTCAAATCTTGAGGTGGTTCCTAAAACTATATACTTATTTAAAGCACTTTTACTTATATAATCGTCAAGAGTTTTAATAACAGCTTCAACATCTGTATTGGGTTCACCACCCACAACCCAGTCATTTGACCCGCACCAAAATACATAAACCTTATCGGGATCCGGACTCTGACCTGCGTAGCTTTCATCTTCATAAGCCCAAAGTATATCATGGGTATTAAATCCCCAATAACCAAATCCCTCCACATTTGCACCGCTTAATTTTGAAAGGGTAACATAAGGGGCATTATCAAGATTGTCATCCTTAGCTCCAAGGGAACCCTGAGTCAGAGAATCTCCAAGCCATACTATAGTTACGTCACTGTTATCCACAGTCTCATCTGCAGTCTCAGTAAGAGCCGGCTTTTCAGTCTCATTGGCAGCTTCTGTAGCAGGAGCCTCCACCTTTTCGTTGCTATCTTCTGTAACAGCCTCAGCAGGAGCTATGTCTGCAGTTTCATCAACCGCCTCAGTGACGGCAGGCTTCACATCCTCTTTAGCGCCCTCTTTGTTCTCACTATGATCTGCCAAAGATCCATCAGGAGCTTTGGCAGCCTTACTGCTTATGCAGCCGGTAAGGGAAAATCCAAGGATCATTATACAAAAAGTAATAAATACTAAAATTCTTCTCTTTTTCATTGCTCTCCCCTTATTCATAACCCTTAAGCCTTGATCTTAAAAAGCTTATATAGCCTTTTCTTACCTCCTCGGATCCAAGGATAAGGATATCATCACCTAAAGAAGAAAGCCAGCCATAAAAGGCGTCGGATACTTCCACCTCGTAGTGAAGTCTGACATGCTCATCATCCTCACTCATGACAGATATATCCCTGCCCAGCCTGTCAATAAAAATACCGATCTTGTCATTTGGACATTTGATAGTAACACTTTCCGTCTTTCCGCCGTACATTCCGAATATTTTTTTTGAATAATCGGCTATATCGATATCCTTCTTCCGGATTACCTTCTCATCATCATCAGGAATACTGACACCCTTTATTTTATCTACCCTGAAATGTTTTCTTACATTATCATCAAGATCGATACCCAGTAAATAATAGTATTCATCATCCCAAATAAGGGCAATGGGATCCACATGGTATTTCTTTCCCTCATGTCTTGGAACCAGCTCCTTATTCTTATCCCACTTCATATAGGAAAAAAGAATATTCTTATTCTCCGTAATAGCTTCGCTTATATCATCAATGGCATAGAACACGGACTCATTTTGAGCCTTGATCCTGTTGACGGTATAAACCTGACGTTTAAGCTTTTCCGCATTATATATATTTGTTAAGGAGGCCAGCTTTTTTATCAGCTCTTCCGATTTTTTTTCAGTAATAAAATGTGACGACTGAACGGCATCTACCAGGAGCTTTAATTCTGCCAGTTCAAAATCGGATGATCCTACGAAATAGCCCCCGTCTCTCCCATCTATCTTCAAAAGATCCAACCCATAATCTGCCAGGTATTCAATATCGCTGTAAATACTTTTCCTCTCCGCCTCTATACCATTAGCATTAAGCTTGCTGATTAGTTGTGGGGCATTAAGAGGATGCTCCTCATCTGATTCCCTTAAGAGAATATCCTTTAAATATAAAAGCTTTAATTTTTGTCTGAATGATTTTGCCATAGCTCCCTCCAATTTTGTAAAATCATAAGTATTATGATACACTATCAGAGATATTTAGGCAAGAAGCCCGGGCTGACAAAGTTTTTTATGAGGTAGATCATGTTAAAGGGTGTTTACAGAGGAAGAAAGAAAGACGGAAGTGAATATTTCAGAAGCTCCATTACCTATAAGAACAAGCATATAAGTCTTGGAGGCTTTAGGTCCGAGGAAGAAGCTAACCGTGCCTATAATGAGGCAGGTGATGTTTTATATGGAAAGTCAGGTCTTGAAGATTATAATGAAAATTTTGTCATACCCTTTGACAAGTATATATCCCTGGTGAATTTCAGGGATAATAATATGTACATAAAAAATCCCATTTACCTTATGAATACCTATATAGAATATCATTTCAGTAATGAGATAGTTTTCAAATTCGATATTGAGGATCTCTTTTTTTATTCTGTTCACCGTATTCAGGGGCGTAAAGGCCATTATTTTGTTTCCGACTATGGTATGCAGCTTAATCTGAAACACAGATATGGAATTAAAAATCATGCTGTGTTAAACAGAGATTACCGCTTCATAAACGGTGATGTCTATGATTACAGATATGAGAATATAGAGATATTAAGCAGCTATAAGGGGGTTATCCTGCAGACCCTGAAGGGAAGGGCCTTCTATAAGACCATGATACTTGTCAGGGGAAATTACCTTGTCGGAAACTATGAAAGTCAGATCGAAGCTGCCATCGCATATAACAAGGCTGCAGATATAATAATGGAAAAAATCCCCGAAAAAAAATATGAGCTCAACTATATTGACTCTCTTTCAGCCTCGGAATATGCACAAATATATACTGATGTTAAAATATCCCAAAAGATATATGCCATAAAGGAGCAGGAGAAGGTCTAATTCATCTTCCCGTAATCTACCATAGACAGGATCAGATCTGCGTCTCTTGACATACCCTCCACACTTCCCTCTCTTGTGTAATGCCACATGGCAAAATCATAGGGAAAATCCGTATACCAGTCATCGCTGTATATGGCAGAGGAACTGCTTCTGTAATCTATATTCTGACTTGAGGATGTATTCGGCGGTTCATTTCCGGGCCCCTTTTCCGATGTTCCCGATACAGAGCTTATCTTTCTTTCATTAGCGGGCTTTGAGTTTATTTCATTAAGCTTTATCTTATCTGCAAGGAGTATGGGATAATCCTTAAGCTCCAAAAGATCCAACCCCGAAATAAGCATATTTCTCTCAGCATACACCATGGGTTTATACCCGAAGCTTTTTACTGTTTCAAGATATTTCTTAAGATAAGCTGTCCTTTCATCCTTATCAAGCTTTTCGGTTCTTGAAGAATCACCGCCATTATCCACATATACTGCCACCGGGTATGTGATATTATACTGGGATATGGCACCCACCGTGAAATTTGCTTCCTCTACTGCCTCTGCCTCACTTGTGGCTGCGCTTGTAAAATATGCCCCGATCTTTATTCCCGCAAGGTTAGCCCCTAAGGCATTGGTGACAAAGTACTCATCAAGAGCTATAAGACCGTTGTCAGGGCTTCTTCCGGCAACCTTCAGCATAACAAAATCCACAGAATCCTCCTTCATCTTGTTATATTCTATTATTCCGTCTGCCTTGGATATAAGAACGCCTGTAAGGGATTTAAAATCACCGTCATCATAGCTTAGTCGCATATTTTTAACAGTAAGATTATTTTTAAGATCATATTTATTTTTTGTCATATCACTTAAGATATCGTAATAGACAATTTTCCCGTCAGCATCTACTACGGGGATCTTATTCTCATCTTTATTTTCACTGACTGCTTCATCATTCCCGACTATCAGAGGCTCTTCATTATGAACAGGCTCCTCAAGGGGCTTTTCATCCTTTTCTTTAAAGGATATCTTTTTTTCCTCTTTACTCTCGGCTGTATTTTCGGTATCCCCTAAGCCCTTGTCAGTATTCAGACTGCCAATGGAGCCGGATTCATACATATCCCAAAAATCAAGATCCTCGGATCTTAAATTGCTTTTCCCGATCTCAAGCTCAGAGTAGGCCTCCTCCCTTTCCTTAAGAAGCTCCTCCTCTTCAAGAAGCTTAGCCCGGTATTCCCTGCTCCTCTTTGCTTCTTCTTCTTTTGAATTGTTATATAAGAAGAATAAAAAGACGAGAATTATCAGGGAAGCTATGCATAAACAGGACATAATGGCAGTTTTAAGATTATTTTTATTTTCTTCTTCATTATCGTAAGGGTTGAATAAATTCATTTTAAAACCTCCCCCAAATACCCCTGCAGGCAGAGTCTTATTTTTCTGTCATTCCTTTATCTATATGTTATAATTGCAGAATGAGAAAAAGATCACTTATTTTTTTAATAATGCTTATTATAATATGTTTTCTGCAAGGATGCAAAAAAAGTAGCTATCCACTGTCCAAACAGGGCTTTTATTTTGATACCTTAATAAATATAAGCATATATGAAGGGGGTGATGACTCCCTTTTGGATGAGAGCTTTCAACTCTGTAAAAAATATGAAGAGATCCTGAGCAAGACCATAGAGGGTTCCGATGTTTACAGGATAAATCACTCTTTAGAGCCTGTTATAAAGGTTTCTGAGGATACAATAAACATTTTAAAGGAGGCTGAATACTGCAGCAATTTGTCAGAGGGCAGATATGACGTAACAATAGAGCCCCTTATCTCCCTATGGAACTTTGAGGCTTTATCGGATCATGATAAAAGCTTCAGTATTCCCTCTGAAAACTCATTGAGGGAGGCTATGTCCCATGTTTCAATGTCAAAGCTTATGATTGATGAAAAAAACAATACTGTCACTAAAACAGATCCCAAATGCTCCATAGATCTTGGTTCCATAGCCAAGGGCTATATAGGGGATAAATTAAAGGAATTTTTAGTGGAAAGGGGCGTGACCTCAGCTATTATAGATCTTGGAGGCAACATAATCCTCATAGGGTCTAAGCTAAGTCAAGGAGAGGGGGACAGGGATTTTCACATAGGTATAAAAAACCCGGATAAAAAAGGAAATGCTTTGGTCATAACGGCTGTTAATGTCAGGGACACCTCAGTTGTCACTTCCGGAATTTATGAGAGATTTATTCTTATAAACAATAAAGAATACCACCATGTTATAGATCCGAAAACAGGATATCCTGTGGAAAATGAGCTGGCAGCCGTAACTGTTATCTGCCCCTCTTCCACCAGGGCCGATGCCTTAAGCACATGCTGCCTGCTTTTAGGGGAAGAAAAAGCTCTAAAGCTCATTGACTCCCTTGAGGATACGGAAGCTGTCTTTATAAAGAAAGACGGCAGCCTTTCATATACAAAAGCCGCCGCCTCTATCTTAGAAAAATAAAGAAAGCTTAAGGTCTCACTTAATCCTTAAGAGAATTGTCAAAGCTCTTGATAACACCCTTGGGACATTTTTCCATACATACTCCGCAGGCATTACACTTGCTCTGATCAATATGGGCAATGTTATTGTTAATGGTGATCGCTCCCGTTTCACAGTTTCTTGCACATAAACCGCAGGAAATACAGCCGGCTCGGCAATCCTTCATAACCTGGGGTCCCTTATCATTGGAAGCACAGGCCACGGCATATTCAGCACTGTAGGGAATGAGCTCAATAAGCTTCTGAGGACATACATTTGCGCATTGTCCGCAGGCTGTACATTTTTCCCTGTCAACAACTGCTATTCCGTCAATAATGTGGATGGCATCAAATTTGCAGACGTCAACACAGCTTCCAAAGCCCATACATCCATAGCTGCAGGATTTTGGTCCCTTTGCCGGGACAAAAGACACCATTCTGCAATCCTTAACCCCCTGATAATCATAATTCAGGGAGGTCTTTTCGCAGGTCCCGCTGCATTTTACAAAGGCCACCATTTTTTCTCCCTCATCAGCCTGAACGCCCATGATGGAGGCCAGCTCTTTTGCGACCTTTGCTCCGCCTACAGGACAGCCGTTAACCGCCGCTTCCCCCTTTATTATAGCCGCGGCCAGACCGCTGCAGCCGGGAAAACCGCAGCCACCGCAATTATTTCCCGGAAGAGCCTTTATTATTGCCTCTTCCCTTTCATCCACCTCTACTTTAAATATATTTCCGAAGATGCTCAAAAATATACCTATCAATATTCCTATACCGCCAACTACGGCCACAGCAATGATTATTCCAAACGTATTCAAGGCTACCTCCTACTTTAACCCGGCAAAACCAAAGAAAGCCATAGCCATCAGACAGGCTGTCAGAAGAACTATGGGTGTTCCTTTAAAGGACTTGGGTATATTGTTATATTCTATCTTTTCTCTGATCCCTGCAAGAATAACAATGGAAATAAGGAAACCTGTGGCTGTGGCAAAGCCGTTGACAACGCCTTCAAGTATACCGTATTCCTTTGTAACATTTGTAAGCGCAACTCCCAATACCGCACAGTTAGTTGTGATAAGGGGAAGATAAACTCCCAGTGCATTATAGAGACCCTTCATTTTCTTTTTTAAGAACATTTCCACAAATTGAACCAAAGCTGCTATTACCAGTATAAATACAATTGTCTGAAGATAGGTTATATTTAAAGGCAGAAGCAGAAATTTGTATATGATACCTGCAACAAAGGATGCCAGGGTGATAACAAAGACAACTGCCCCGCCCATACCCGCTGCGGTCTTTACCTTCTTTGAAACTCCAAGGAAAGGACAGATACCTAAAAACTGAGACAATACAACATTGTTTATAAATGCAGATCCAATTGCTATTGCTATTAATTCACTCATCCTTTACCTCCTCCTCTTCTGCTTTTACTGCTTTTACTTTCTTTACCTTTTTCGCTTTGATCTTTGCCTTTGGCGTTTGCCTGATATTTTTACTTTCACAGCAATCCATCATGCAGCTGCTGCAGTTTTCTCCGCTGCAGCTTCCTATCTCAATGGGAGGCTTACCCTTCTTTTCTCTCAGCTTATTTAAGAGAGCTACCAAAAAGGCCAGAACCATAAAGGCTCCGGGTGCCAGGATAAAGATGGTAAGAGGCTGGTAACCCTTTGGCATAACTGCTATTTCAAATATTTCTCCGTTTCCCAAAAGCTCTCTGACGATACCTATGGATGTAAGTCCAAGAGTAAAGCCCAAGCCCATTCCAAGTCCGTCAAAGAAGGATGCTATAAGATTGTTTTTGGAGGCAAAGGCCTCTGCTCTTCCTAAGATTATACAGTTAACAACGATAAGAGGTATATAAATACCAAGTGAATCATAGAGGCTTGGAAGATAAGCCTCCAAAAGCATTTCAACTATAGTAACAAAGGAGGCAATGATAACAATAAAGGCCGGTATTCTTACGCTGTCCGGTATAAGCTTTCTCAAAAGAGATATAACCATATTTGAAAGAACCAAAACCGCTGTTGTTGTAAGTCCCATTCCAAGTCCGTTTACAGCAGAGGTGGTTACGGCCAGGGTCGGACACATGCCCAACATAAGAACAAAGGTGGGGTTTTCCGTCACAATACCGTTTATAAAGGGTTTAAAATTCTTATTCATTCACCTCTCCCCCTTTCAAGACACTATTAAAATAGCAAAGTCCGGCGTTAACGGCATTTACCATTGCATTTGTGGTTATGGTAGCACCGGAAAGAGCATCTATCTCATAATCCTGTTTTGCACCGCTTTTACTATAAGCAAACTGAGCCACAGACTTCCCTCTGAACTGGTTTTTAAATTCCGGCTCATCAGCCTGCATTCCAAGACCGGGGGTCTCATCTATTGAAAGAATGTCTATGCCGTTTATTGTTCCGTCATGGGTAATACCAAGAGATATGACGATCTCTCCTCCATAGCCCTCATTTGTACTTATAAGCATAACATATCCAAGCTTATTTCCACTCTCACTGCAGGCAATATTGGATTCCACTATTGATTCCTTCTCAAATCCGTTTTCAGCCAAAAGCTGGTCAACTGAAGCCATATCAAAGTCTTCAAGGGGCTTAAATACAGACGCCTGTTCAAAAACATTTTTATAGGCCTCCTGCTTGGCCTTTTCCCTCTGTATGGCTATGGGCTCCTTTGTAAGCTCATAAACATAACCCAATAAAGCGCCGGATATGAGGGTTATGATGGTAAGGGTGATTACGCCCTTTATACTTCCTTTCATCAGGACTCTCCCCCCTTTCCAAAGCATTTAGGTACAGTGACCCTTTCAATAAGGGGAACCAGAAGGTTACTTATTATAATGGCATAGCTAACACCCTCTGCAGCGCTTGAAAAGCTTCTGAATATAAAGGTTAAAAAGCCCATTATGATACCGTAAATATATTTTCCCTTATCGGTTATGGGACTGGTCGTATAGTCGGTAGCCATAAAGAAGGCTCCTAACATCAGACCGCCTCCGCAAAGCTGGGCTGCCAGATAATTAATATCAAATCCTCTGTCGGAAAAGATACCCATAAAAAGGATAAAACTAAGGAGATAAGAACCGGGTATCCTCATATCGATTATACCCATAACTATAAGGAGGATCGCTCCGGCAAGTATGGCAATGGTACTGGTTTCACCTATTGTTCCGGGAATGGTTCCAACTATCATCTTAAATAATTCCACAGATGCCCCATCCCTGATAAGGGCAAGAGGAGTTGCCTGAGTCACACCATCATAGGTGAAATTTGTCATTTTGGCGGTAAAGCATATCATCAAAAAGCATCTTCCACCCAGAGCGGGATTCATAAAGTTCTGTCCGATACCCCCAAAGAGCATCTTTACTATTATAATGGCAAAAACACTTCCAAGCACAGCCATCCACCAGGGCAAAGTGGGGGGAAGGTTTAAGGCCAACAAGAGTCCCGTAACCACTGCACTCAGATCATCAATGGTCACCGGAAGCTTCATAAGCTTCTCATATATAAATTCACTTGCCACACAGCTGGCAATACAGACAGCGATAAGAACTGCCGCTCTGTATCCGAAATTCCATATTCCAAATCCCGAGGCAGGCAATAAAGCAATGATAACAAAGAACATGATCCTGCTTGTGGACATTCTGCTTCTTGTATGGGGATTCGAAGAAACATGCATCATTTCATTCATACATCATCACCCTTTCTTTCTTTGGGCCAAAGCGATCTTTCGCATTGACTTTATACTTTGAGTAAGCTGTCTTTTAGCCGGACAGACATAACTGCAGCAGCCGCATTCGCAGCATTCAAGTCCGTTGAACTTTAAAAAGGACTCCATATCTCCATGCTCTGCAAAGTCTGCCAGCTTACTTGGCATAACTCTTCCGGGACATACATCTACGCATCGTCCGCAATTGATACAGTTTGTGGGCTTGCTTCTTGCAACCTCATCCCTGGTCAGACATAGCAGGGCCGAACTTATCTTAGTGGTTGGTACATTAAGATCAAAGAGAGCAAAGCCCATCATAGGACCACCGGAAACAATCTTTTCAGCCTTTTCCTTTAATCCTCCGGCCTCCTCCAAAAGGGCGCCATAGCTCATACCGCAGGGGACTATATAATTTTTCGGGAATCTTACAGCATCTCCCGTAACGGTTATTATACGTTTATAGAGAGGAATTCCTTCTATAACAGCGCTGTATATTGAACAGACCGTATCCACATTATTAACAATACATCCTGCATCAGCAGGCAGCATGGAAGAATTGATGACCCTTCTTGTGGCGGCATATATAAGCTGCCTCTCAGCACCCTGGGGATATTTTGTTTTTAATTCCTTAACCGTTATTCTTGGCTCATCTAAGGTAAGCTCCCTTAGCTTCCTTATACAATCCGGTTTATTATCCTCAACTGCCAATATCCCTTCAGCATGATCATACAAGGCAAGCATTATTTTCAAGCCGTTTACCAGCTTTTCAGGTTCTTCGATCATTCTCCTGTAATCACTTGTCAGATAAGGCTCACATTCGGCACAGTTAACTATAACGTAATATATTTTTTCGGGATCCTTGGGGGAGAGCTTGACATGGGTTGGGAAACCGGCTCCACCCATACCTACGATTCCGGCTTCTTTAATGATATTTATTACTTCCCCACGCCGCATTTCCGTTATGCTCCTTACAGGCATTCTCTCAGCAGTGGAGTAGATCCCGTCATTATCCAAAATAATGCTCTCTACCATATCTCCTGTAAGCACTCTTCTTTTTTCAATTTTACTTATTGTTCCCGAGGCGGAGGCATAGATAGGTACAGACATGTAACCGTCTGCCTCTGCGATCTTCTGACCTGCCAATACGTAATCCCCCTGTTTAACCACAGGTATGGCAGGCTTTCCTATATGCTGGGACAGGGGGTAAACCATTTCAACCTGAGGGAAGAGCTCTTCCATCGGCTTATCTTTGGACAAGGACTTACCATCAAAAGGATGAATGCCGCCCTTAAATGTAAACGCCATAACAACTTTCCTTTCTCTTTATAAATATATTCATTGCTTCATAATAAAATGTAAGGCTTAACTATTCTTTTCTTCTTCTGCTTGCTTTAGATCATCCATCAGTTTTTTTTTGGATTTCAATCTTGGATAGGCTCGGAGCATACGGATCTTAATAAGGCTAAAATGTGATTTTCTTGATCTTGAAATAAAAATATCCGCAATTTTTCTGAATTTTTTTTTGCTCTCAATATCAGAATCAGACAGCTGATCAAGCCATTCAGACCAGACATTCTGAATAGCTTCAACTCTTTTTGAATATTTAAAAATATAATTCGATCTTATAATATTTCGTCTTAAGCTGTTAACCCTTTGTAAAATCTCCTCACCTGTATTATAGGCCCTGGTGTTCCTTAATCCGGCAGATATATAATCCATGGTATTTTGAAGCTTATTTACCATTTTGGCAATATCAACGGCGGCAATAGTTGCAAAAACAAAATCAAAAAAATATATAATGATGATAACAATATATATCTTTTTGCCCAGGCTCTTTGGATAAATATTTGTGACAAAATCCGCGGAGGGGATCATAAGCTTATATATCAATATGGATACAAGACCCCATAAAAGAGAAGCCTCCAGACAGATAATACCCTTATAATTAAACTTTTTATCCGAATAATCCCACCAGCTTGTATGAAAGAGAGCCTGCATTATACCGGCAGTAACGAATTCAAGCAAAGTAGCCAATAAAGCTCCTACTATAGCCAGAAGGAAGACATTATTGGCAAAGGGTTTTAAACATATATACTGTATGATCGCACCACAACCGTATATTGTACAAAAAGGGCCTGTAACATAGCCCCTGTTCACCAGCCTTTTTTCACTTACGGACACATACAGACTTTCCCAACACCATCCTACAAGGCTAAAAAAAATAAAATAGCCTATAAGAGTGTATATTTTTGTTCCAAAAATATTTAAATCCCACATATTTGCTATTATAACTCAAATGAGTTATAAATAAAACAAAGATATTAAAAATCTGTAAAATCAAGAAAAGGGAAATTATCAAAAGGATCCTCTTATGAAAGAAATCAGAAAGACCTATCCAAGTGAAAATACAGAATATGAACTCACAGGCTTTTGCCCCAGGGATAAAGTACTCTTTGTGGATATAGAAACCACAGGACTCTCCAAGGAAAGAAGCAATCTCTACCTTATAGGTGCAGGATATTTTAAGGATCAAAATTTTTGCACGATTCAATGGTTTGCAGAAGCCCCCCGGGAAGAGAACTTCATTCTGGATGATTTTTTGACCTTTGCAGAAGATTTTGACGGATTATTGCATTATAACGGAAAGAGATTTGATCTTCCATATATTGATTATAAGGCAAAGCTGTATGGTTATGACAATCCTTTGAATTCCTTAAAAACCTTCGATATTTATCTTACCATGAAGCCCTATCAGAAGCTTATGGGCTTTTCTTCCCTAAAGCAAAGAGATATTGAAAGATTTTTAGGAAAAGACAGCGACGATCCCTACACCGGCAGGGATCTCATATCTGTTTATTATGACTATGTGAGAGATCCTGATGAGGATAAGCTTAATTCTCTTTTGTATCACAATTTGGAAGATCTGAAGGGAATATTATTTATACTGCCAATTATTAAATATGACAGTCTTAAGACTCTTTCACCAGGCCTAAAGGATATTGTAAAAAATTCCTATTCAGACTACCTGGGAAATAAAAAAAATGAGCTGATACTTACTTTTGAACATGAGCTGACTTTTCCAAAGCCCTTTAAGTCTTTAAATAAGGACATCTTTCTGTCTATGTCAGACAGGGAGCTAATGATCAGAGTTCCTATAAAGGAAATGACCTTAAAGCATTTCTACGAAAACTACAGGGACTACTACTATCTTCCCCTGGAGGATACCTGTATTTTGAAAAGTGCTGCTCATGGAGTAAGCAGGGATAGACGGGAAAGGGCAAAGAAGGAAAATTGCTGTATGAAGAAAAACGGAAATTTTATTCCCATCTTCCAAATGCCTGCAAATGAACCTTCCTTTAAAACAGACTACAAGTCTGATATCAACTATATTATTTATGATGACTCCATATTGGAAAAAAAAGAAGTGCTGAAAGACTATGCTTCAGCACTCCTTGAATATCTTATAAAATAATCCATTTCTTTATAAGGGTTTCTGATAATAGAAAGAATTCCTTCTGACAAAACCATAGGACTTATGATCTACTATCTGCTCGGTACTTCCGATAAATAATACACCTCCCGGTACCAGAGAATTATAGAATTTCTTGTAAATTTCAACCTTAGCTTCATCAGTGAAATAGATCAAAACATTTCTGCAGACTATAAGATGGCATCTGTCGGGATATTTATCCTTTAACAGATTATGCTCTTTAAAATCTACCCTTGATTTTATCTCATCAGAGATCTGATATGAACCACCGATCTGTTTAAAATACTTATTCTTAAGATCACTTGGAACAGAAACCACACTCTTAGCTGCGTAAAGGCCAACCTTAGCCTGAGCTATAACCTGCTTATCAAGATCTGTAGCATTTATTCTTATCTGGTTGATAGGAATATGTCTTGATAAAGCCATAACCAATGAGTAGGGTTCATCTCCTGTGGAACAAGCCGCACTCCATACCTTAAGGTTCTTTCCATATTTAGCTGTAAGTTCAGGAATAAATTCCTTGTCCATAAGTGCCCATTGTTCAGGGTTACGATAAAATTCAGATACATTTATGGTAAGATAATTGATAAACTCGTCAAACAGGGATTTGTCTGTTTTTAGTTTATTTAAAAAATCTTCATAGCCTGTGGAATTATGTTTTCGTATCAGCGTATCGATCCTCCTCTTCATTTGCTTTTCCTTATAAGCAACAAGATCGATTCCTGTCATTTTTAAGACCTGTGCTTCGAATGTTTCATAATCCATAGCTGCCATTTAATGTCACCTCTATATTTTTTTATTTTTTTTATCTTTAATGATGATAGAAAAACATCATTCTTCAGAAGCTTCAGCGGCCTCTTCGCCGGCCTCGGAAGCTTTTTCGCTCTCTTCTGTTTCAGCTTCCTCTTCCATTGCCTTACCAACTGCTTCTATATCAACTGATGCAACTTCTGAATCATCATCGAAAGATTCATTTTTTTCTTCCTTCTCCTTCTCTACGGGAGGAAGTGTAGCTTTAATACTTAAAGAGATCTTCTTATCCTCAAGCTTTATATCTACTACCTTTGCAGTAACCTCGTCGCCTATGTTCAAAACATCTGCCGGCTTATTTATATGCTCTCTGGAAATCTGAGAAACATGAAGGAGGGCATCTATACCCGGCTCCAGCTCAATGAAAGCGCCAAAATCTGTCATTCTTGCCACCTTACCGGTAACAATATTTCCTATAGCATATTTTTCAGCTGCCTTATCCCAGGGATTTGAACCTTCAAACTTAAGGCTTAAGGCGATCTTGTTCTCATTGATCTCTTTTATAAGTACACTTAACTCCTGTCCGGGCTTAAATGACTTCTTGGGATTTTCAACTCTTCCCCATGAGATCTCTGAAATATGAAGAAGTCCGTCAACTCCTCCAAGATCAACAAAGACACCGAAATCAGTCACGTTCTTAACCACACCATCAACTGTGTCACCAACATGAATTCTTTCCAAAAGCTCCTTATATTTCTTCTCTTTTTCAGCAAGGAGAAGCTGTTTGCGATCACCGATTATCCTTCTTCTTCTGGGATTAAACTCAGTGATAACGAATTCGATCTCCTGATCAAGATACTTTGAAAGATCTCTTTCAAAGCCATCCGACACAAGACTTGCAGGAATGAAAACTCTTGATTCCTCTATCTGTGCACAAATGCCGCCGTTTAAAACCTCAACTACGGGAGCTTTAAGTACAGTCTTATTGTTAAAAGCTTCTTCAAGTATCTTATTACCTTTATCAAGAGCAAGCCTCTTGTAAGTTAAGACTACCTGACCTTCACCATCGTTTACCTTTAAAACCTTAGCTTCCATGGTGTCGCCAACTTTTACCGCAGCCATCAGATCAATGCCGGGGGTATTAGTATACTCTTCTTTAGTGATAATACCATCTGCCTTGTAGCCTATGTTAAGGATGATTTCATCAGGCTTAACATCAATGACAGTACCCTCTACTACCTCTCCGTTATGAATTGTTTTAAATGTCTGGTCTAATAGTTGGTCAAAAGTTAATTCTGACATGGGTTAGAACCTCCTGAATAATATTGTTTGGGGTAGAAGCTCCGGCAGTTATCCCTATGGATGAAGCTGCTTTTATTTTCACTAAATCCATACCTGAAACATTCTGTACAAAAAAAGAATTTTTGCATTCCTTCAGACATATCTCATACAGCTTTCGTGTATTGGAGCTCTTGGTACCGCCTATGATCAGAATAGCATCCATTTTCTCGGCTAATTCCCTGGCCTCCGTCTGTCGCTCTTCTGTCGCGTTGCAAATCGTATTTACAATATTAACATAATAACAATTTTTTTTCAATATATCAACTATTTCTTTATATTTAAAACGATCAAATGTTGTTTGAAATACAACGCATACCTTAGATTCCTTCCCAAATGCTATTTTTTCGGCTTCCTTTGCATCTTTTATCACTATGGGCTCATTATTGCACCAGCCCCTTATCCCTATAAGCTCCGGATGGTTAATGTCTCCTACTATGATAACCTTCTCTCCCCGGCTGCTGGCTTCATCTACAAGTCTGTGTATTTTTTTGACAAAAGGACAGGTTGTGTCGATGACCTCAAAGTTTCTTGCTTCTATATCATCCTTAACTTCCCTGGTAACTCCATGTGTCCTCAAGATGACTGTTGCATTTTTATCCCTTATGCTGTCTGCTGAATCAATGGCGTAAACTCCCTTGTCCTCAAGCTCCTTTACCACCTCTTCATTATGTATTATGGGCCCGTAGGTGTATATGTTTTCCCGGGAGCCTATGATATCATAGGTCATATTTATGGCTCTGTTTACGCCAAAACAAAAGCCGGCGTTTTTTGCAACAAAAACTCTGCCTCCGGATGCGGTATCAAACCATTTTCCTTTTATATCCTTATCTTCAAGCTTAGTATCCTTTTCAATAGTCATCTTATGGCCTTTTTTTACATTCCTTCTTTATTATTAATTATAGAAAGGATCTTCTCTTTTACTTCTTCAATAGAAAGATTGGAAGAATCCACCAAAATAGCATCCTTAGCCTGTTTGAGAGGGGATATTTCCCTGTTCATGTCCCTTTTATCTCTCTCGATTATATCCTTTTCTATTTCATTTATATCGCAGCTTACCCCCTTGGCAAGCAGCTCTTCATATCTTCTTTTTGCTCTGATGGCACTTGAGGCGGTAAGATATATCTTAACCCCGGCATTTGGCAATACAACAGTGCCAATGTCTCTTCCATCCATTACAAGGCTTCTTTTTTCCGCAAGCTTTTGTTGAAGACTTACAAGCTTTTCTCTGACCTTAGGATTTGTGGAGCTGACAGAAGCCATATTTCCAACCTCTTCGGTCCTTATAAGAGAATTAACGTTTTCTCCGTTTAAAAGAACGATCTGTTCACCATTTACATGATCAATGGAAATATCAGCCCTTGTGCAGGCCTCTTCGATCCTTTCCTTTTCATTGTATCCTATGCCCTCCCTGATAAGATAGAGGGCCATTGCCCTGTACATGGCACCGGTATCAACATAGATATATCCCTTTTCCTTTGCTACCTGCTTGGCTATGGTACTTTTACCCGCACCTGCCGGCCCGTCTATTGCCACCGATACAAGCTTTGAATCATTCATAATTAAATACTCCTTCCTGCCAATGCCCCTGTTGACCAGGCGATCTGAAGATTAAAGCCGCCTGTATATGCATCCACATCTATCATTTCCCCTGCCACATATATGCCTTCATATTTTTTAAGCCTCATGGTTTTGGGATCTATTTCCTTTATGCTTATCCCGCCCCTTGTTATAATGGCCTCGTCAAAGCCTCTGTTTCCTGTAACAGTAAACTCAAGGGACTTTATCAGTTTTCTTAACTTTTCCCTCTCTTTTTTTGTTACAAGATTTACCTGTTTATAGGGATCGATGTCTGACAGCTCGATCATAAGAGGGATCAGGGAAGCCGGAAAAAGATCCGACAGGGCGTTTCTGAACTGTTTATTACTGTATTTTGAAAAATCCGAAAGCAGTCTTTCATCCAGCTTTTTTTCATCAAGGGCGGGTTTGAGATCTATATATATCTTTGCACCATTGGTCTCATCCTCCTTAAGATGGCAGCTTGCACTTAAAACCAAAGGTCCACTTAAGCCAAAATGAGTAAAAAGAAGCTCTCCAAGGGAATTATAGAGGATCTTATCCTTTACCTTAAGAGTAAGCTCAACATTTTTTAGGGTTAAACCCTGCAGCTTCTTTACATACTCTTCTCTGACAGTAAGAGGCACCAAAGAGGGTTCAAGCTTTGTATGCTTAATAGAAAGCAGCTCCCCGAAATGATCCGCTCCTCCATCAGAGCCTGTAGAGGGATAAGATCTGCCTCCTGTACACAGTATCACCCTTTGGGCTTCTATTTCCTTTTTATTATTTAAGACCAGAATATATCTGTCTTCAATTATTTTTATATCTGTCAACTCAGAATTAAGCATCACTTTTATGCCTAATCTGTCAATTTCCTTTTTTAAAGTACTTATTACATCAGAGGAATGGTCGGATATGGGAAAAACCCTGTTACCTCTTTCAATCTTAAGCTTCAAGCCAAGTCTTTCAAAAAAATCCTCTGTAGCCCTTGGATCCAGACCGGCTATTGAACTGTAGAGAAATTTTTTATTGCTTATAACGTTATCAAAAAAAGTTTCCCTGTCGCAATCGTTGGTGATATTGCAGCGGCCTTTACCTGTAATGAAGAGCTTTTTCCCAAGCTTTTCATTCTTTTCAATGATAGTGACCTCATGTCCCTTTTCTGCGGCGTTTATGGCGGCCATCATTCCGGCCGCTCCTGCGCCAATAACATAAACCTTCATATTTATTTCCTGAGAGAGTAAATGGTGTTCAATTAATGAACACCATCTACTGAAAATCTATTGATTTTTAATAAAATTTTTTATTACTTCAGATAATGTATTTGATACCTCATCCCGGGTAAGATCAAATTCTCCGTTGGTGGACATACAGGCCATTCCATGAATGAATATGAATATTTTCATAAAGAGAGAACTGGCCTTATCCATGTTCAGATTGTGAACCCTTCTAAGCTCCTTGATAACAAAGCCCTTATCCTTTCCGTTTATAAGATCATACATGGTATTTTCATTATCATGCTGGGTCATAAAGAGAAGCTTAAAGAGGTTTATCTCCTCTCTGGCAAATCTGATATAGCTTATTCCCAGATCCACAAAAGGTATCGCACTTTCCTTTTTATAATTTACGTAAAAATTCTCATAAAAATCTCTGGCCTTATCAAACAGTTCGTCATTCAACGCATCCATGTTCTCATAGACTCTGAATATTGGCTGTGTAGAACACCCTATATGAGCCGCCAGCTTCCTGGCTGTTATCATTTCCATTCCCTGTTTTCTTAAAAGATCAAAAGCACTGTCCAAAATCACTTGTTTTGTGATCTGCTCTTTTCTAGCCATCGGTTAACTCCTTCTAATAGTTACTTCTATACCGGATAAGCACCGTTTTCCGCATCTGCTTTTGTAGCATCCATCTTTGTCTGCTGTGCTTCACGATATTTAAAGAAGTCCACAGCTACCTGCGGGAAGAGAGCATATGAAAGTACATCTTCATCCTGCTGTTTGTATTGTACCATCTCTGCTTCAAGCTTATCCATTTCATTAGTAAGTCCGGCAGCATCAGCTGAACGTGAAGTAAATCTCTCTTCTCCCGGAATAACCTTATCGATAACTTCCTGATTCATAGGCTTAACAGTCTGGCCGTATTTACCTCTTAAGAGATCCTTGAACTCACCTGTAGCCATCTTGTATCTTTCACCCATAAGTACATTGAATACAGCCTGTGTACCAACGATCTGAGATGAAGGTGTAACAAGAGGAGGCTCACCGCAATCCTTACGGACTCTGGGGATCTCTTCAAGAACATCATTATATTTATCCTCTGCATGCTGTTCCTTAAGCTGAGAAACCATATTTGATAACATTCCACCTGGAACCTGATACAAAAGAGTTTTAATATTAACTCCAAGAACCTTGGGACTGAGAAGGCCGGTTTCAAGGCACTGCTCTCTGTAAGGTCTGAAGTAATCAGCTATTTCAGCTAAAAGATTCTGATCAAAGCCTGTATCATAAGGTGTTCCCTTAAAGGCCTCAACCATAACCTCTGTAGCAGGCTGTGATGTTCCTAAAGCAAAAGGTGACATTGCGGTATCAATTACATCAACTCCCGCTTCAACTGCCTTAAGATAAGTCATTGAAGCAACGCCTGATGTATAATGGGTATGGAGCTGAATAGGAAGCTTGGTGCTTTCCTTAAGGGTCTTTACAAGCTCAGCAGCCTTATATGGAACCAAAAGTCCTGCCATATCCTTGATACAAATCGAATCTGCACCCATCTCTTCTATTTTCTTTGCCATATCTGCCCAGTATTCAAGAGTATATGCATCACCCAGAGTATAGGAAAGAGCTATCTGTGATTCTCCTCTTCCCTCCTGCTTCTTTATCTTGTTTGTAGCATCAACCGCAGCCTGAAGGTTTCTGATATCGTTCAGACAGTCAAATATTCTTATTATATCAATTCCGTTTGCAATTGATTTTTCAACGAAGGCATAAACAACGTCATCAGCATAAGGACGATATCCCAAAATGTTCTGACCTCTGAAAAGCATCTGAAGCTTGGTCTTTTTAGCGCCATCTCTGATCTTACGAAGTCTGTCCCAGGGATCTTCCTTAAGGAAACGAAGGGATGCATCAAATGTTGCTCCACCCCAGCACTCCAGTGACTGATATCCCACCTTGTCAAGCTTATCAAGAATAGGAAGCATAAGATCGGTTGGCATTCTTGTAGCTATAAGCGACTGATGAGCATCACGCAGTATGGTTTCCGTAATTTTTATTGGTTTTTTTTCTATTTCAGCCATTTTATTTTTTCTCCTTAATAAAATTTCACATTTCTAAATATCTTTCAAAGATCATTTAAAAGACACCAAATATAGCCATAAAGGTTCCGGCTGCAACTGCTGTACCTATAACACCGGCAACGTTTGGTCCCATAGCGTGCATCAAAAGGAAGTTTGTAGGATCGGCTTCAGCACCGACCTTCTGTGATACTCTGGCCGCCATGGGAACAGCTGAAACACCGGCTGAACCTATAAGCGGATTAACCTTACCATGGGTTACCACACACATAAGCTTACCAAAAAGTACACCGGAAGCTGTACCAAATGCAAAGGCAATAAGTCCAAGAACAACGATCTTTAAAGTATCAGTGTTCAGGAAGGCTTCAGCACTTGTGGTAGCACCTACGGAGGTTCCAAGTATTATAACAACTATATACATAAGAGCATTACTTGCTGTTTCGGTAAGCTGTCTTACAACTCCTGACTCTCTGAAGAGATTACCCAGCATAAGCATACCAACAAGAGGTGCTGTTGTAGGAAGAAGAAGACATACTACTATAGTAACTATAATAGGGAAAAGGATCTTTTCCAGCTTGGAAACAGGACGAAGCTGTTCCATTTTAATTTTTCTTTCCTTCTCGGTTGTGAGAAGCTTCATAATCGGCGGCTGAATTATGGGAACCAGTGACATATATGAGTATGCCGCAACGGCTATGGGTCCCAGTAATGCAGTTTGTCCAAGCTTTCCGGCAAGGAAAATTGATGTAGGACCGTCTGCTCCACCGATTATGGATATTGCTGCGGCAGCCTTGTCATTAAATCCAAGAGCTATAGCTCCGAAATATGCGGCAAAGATACCGAACTGTGCAGATGCTCCTAACAAAAAGCTTTTAGGATTGGCAATAAGCGGGCCAAAATCAGTCATGGCACCAACGCCCATAAATATAAGTGAAGGAAGAATAGCCCATTCATCCAAAAGGTAGAAATAATGAAGCAATCCACCAACCCCATTTGTTGATTCTTCGATGGTAAGCATAATATCCGGATAGATATTAACCAAGAGCATTCCGAAAGAAATAGGAAGAAGCAACAATGGTTCATATTCTTTAGCAATTGCTAAATAAAGGAAAAAACATGCAACAGCTATCATTATGATATTTCCTCCGGTCAGGCCGAAGAAGGCTGTCTGATGTATGAGATTTCCTAAAGTCTCAACTACATATTGCATTTTATGACCTCCACGTTATCTTACTTTTCTTTCATTAGTTAAGGGTTGCAAGTAAAGCTCCTGCTTCAACTGTATCTCCTACTGCAACATCAATGCTTGCAACTGTTCCGTCTGAAGGAGCAACAACAGGTATTTCCATCTTCATTGCTTCAAGGATTATAACAGGATCGCCTTTCTTTACTGCCTTTCCTACAGCACTCTCGATCTTAAATACCTTTCCGGCAGCTCCTGCTTCGATCTTTATGGAACCTGCCCCTGAAGATGCCTTCTTCTGAACGGGAGCTGCTTTGGGAGCTGCTTTCTTCTGAACGGGTGCAGCTGCTCCTGTTGATTCACCTTCTTCAACTGTTACATCATATACGTTTCCATTAACAGTAATTGTATAATTTTTCATGATTAAATCCTCCTAAGTGTAATTGTCATTTTCTTCTTCTGATACTTCTAACAACGAATCCATCGGAACCGGCCGCAAAAGAGCTGCCTCCCTTTGAAGCTTCGTAAGCTGCCACAGCCGCTGCTATAACTGCAGCGATCTCTTCCTCATCGTCTACTTCCTCAGAAGTATCTTCAAGGACAGGAGCAGAATTTGTAACAGGAACTGCCGCTACCTCTTCTTTCTTTTCAAATAATGCCTGAACCTTAGGAATGTAATTGAAGAGGGATATTATAAGTGATATCAGGATAAGCACCACAAATACTGTTCCCATTCCCATAAGTGTATTTAGTCCGGCTCTGGCCATTTTCTGTCCGAAAGTATAGTTTATATTAAATGCTGCACTTTCAACAGTATTATTGAGATCATCCTTAAATATGATCTCTACCTGACCGCTGCCATTTTCACATTCCACATCGGCAGTGATAATGATACCGTTCCCTTTTGAATTATATTTTGCAGTATAGCCCTTTATTTCTTTAAAATCACCAATTTCTTTTATGGCTTTATTCCAGGAGTCAAAGCCTGTTATCATGCCCTGACCGTTTACCTTTAAGCCCATGGAGTTTTCAAATACATATTCCATGTATTCGGCACCCATTGCGGTAAGGGTAGTAGCCTGTTCTGAATCTAAAGGAGCAAAAGCCCCCTCGATTATGGCGGAAGCCATTCCTTCAAGACGGGTAGCCTTATCCTCGGCTACGGGATTTTCCGCGTTACAGGCTGTCAATCCTAAAAGGCATACCATAAAACATAATATCAATCTGAATTTTTTCATATTACGTTCACCATACCCTTTCTAGATTGTCCCATGTTTTTTGTAAGGATGATCCTCTCTTTTTGTATAAAGCATTTCAAATGCGCCGATAAGATATCTTCTGGCATCTGAACCGTCAATTACCTGATCTACGTATCCTCTTCTTGCAGCTGAAGCAATACTGTTCTGCAAAGCTTCATACTCAGATGCTTTTTCTGATTGAACAGAAGGCTCATCCTTTGCATACATTATTTTTGCGGCAAGCTTTGAATCCATCATACCTACACTTGCATCAGACAATGCCAGGGTAAGATCGGCTCCCAAAGCCTTTGAATTCATTACTACATAGGCACTTCCATAGGTCTTTCCTGTTATGAGATTAACCTTGGGTACCGTAGCATTGGCAAAAGCAAAAGTCAACTTGCTTACAGCCCTTGCGATCTTCTTTTCCGATTCAAGAGTAGCCATAAAGCCCCTTGCATTTGAAAGAGAAAGCACAGGTATATTAAAGGAATCACAGAAACTGATAAAATCTGCAGCCTTCTCTGCACCATCAGCAGTAAGTACAGGCTCAAATTTTTCACTGACCTTTCCATCTTCCCCAAAAAGTGAGACCCTGTTAGCAACAGCTCCCACAGTCTGACCATTTAAACGGATGAAACCGGTAACCATTTCCTTTGCATAATTTTCCTTGATCTCATAGAAGATCTCATCATCGGCAACCCTTGACAAAGCCACTGCCGGATCATCAAAACAGTCCGCAAAATCATCTGTAAGTCTGTTAAGATCATCACTGCACTCATCACCAAAGGAATTATCCTCATTGTTCTCGGGAAGAAGATCTACAAGCTCACGAAGCTTGTCGTAAATATCAGCCTCTTCGCAAACTATATCACAAAGACCTGATGACTTACTCTGGAAATCACTTGAAGCAGTATTGTTCTTTCCTTCATAATTTCCCTCAAGAGCATTTGGTGAATTCACAAAAAGTGAAGCCTTCTTTTCCATAATGGTAAAGTCGCTTAAAGCAGTTAAAACTGCAAGTCCTCCGCCACAATTACCAAATACTGCAGTGATCTGAGGTATAACGCCGGAAGCCATTGACTGTGCCCTGTAGATCTCTCCAAAAGCATTAAGTGCATCGCTTGACTCCTGTAATCTTAATCCGGCGGAATCTATCAATCCCAGCACCGGTGCGCCTACCTTCATGGCAAGTTCATAGAGATTTACGATCTTTTTTGCGTGCATCTCTCCAACAGAACCGCCCATTACGGATGCGTCCTGACTATAGACATAAACAACCTTATCGTTTATAAGTCCATAACCGGTGACAACACCATCCGAAGCAGCTTCTTTTGGATTCATATTGAAATCTGTTGCTCTGGCAGTAACCAAAGCTCCAATCTCAACAAAACTGTTTTCATCGAGAAGAGAACGGATTCTCATGCTCGCATTGGAAGTGTTACTCATTTTGTTTCAGCCCTCCATTTTATTATGTTGATATTATGTCAGATAAAAAAGTCTGACAGGTCATTATTTTGAATGTACACCGCTTCAAATTATATCATAGATTAAAAATAAATAACAGTAATAAATAAAAAAAGGTTACATCAACGTAACCTTTAATAAATTCTTTATTTTTATACATCCAGCTTAACCGACATTTCCTCTTCCGCTTCTTTTTTAAACTCCTCTACCCTTTCCGGGGCTGCCGTAGGCAGATCATCGATACTCGTAACTCCAAAGCGCCTAAGGAACTCCTCCGTTGTGCCGAAAAGCAAGGGCTTTCCGGGTGCGTTCAGCCTTCCAAGCTCCTGTATAAGACCATATTCGATAAGCTTATTCACAGCATAATCGGAGCTGACCCCCCGGATCTTCTCGATCTCTATTCTGGTAACCGGCTGCTTGTATGCAACTATCGAAAGAACTTCAAGCGCACTGTCTGAAAGCTCATATTTTTTAGGTATCTTTGTTATCTTGATAAGGTGTTCATACATACTTACCTTTGAGCACATCTGAACACTGTCTTCAAGCTCCATTATGGTGATTCCCCGTTTTTTATTGCTGTCATATCTGTTTTTAAGCTTCTTTACCAGATCAACGGTATCATCATAGGAATAATTCAGAACCTCTGCCAGACTTTTATAGCTTACGGAATTTCCCACAGAAAATAAAACCGCCTCCACAACGGCTTCAGGATTTTCAACAGGAAGCTTTTCTTCTGTATTATCCGGGAGCTCTTCCTCTAAAGCACCGGTCATCTCTTCTCTTTTTTCTGACAGAGCTTCATCTGAAGGCTCTGATCCCTCCATGTTATCCGATACAACTTCTTCTATATCCACAATAATCTCCTCTTAGGCTGCTATCTTAGAGGTAATCATTATATCATCAAAAAGCTCTTCCTGCACTATCATTATTTCTCCGGTCTTCATAAGCTCAAGAACCACGAGAAAAGTCACTACAAGATCCATCTTGGTGGTCTGCTCACACAAAAGATCCCTGAAGGAAAACTTCCTGTGAACTGCTATATAGGACTTGATATAATCTGTCTTTTCTTCAAGATTTATCTCATCCTTTTCAATTTTGCCAAATTTACTTCTGATAGGGTCTATCTTATCAACCTGTTTTTTCATTACGGATTTAAAAATAACGTTCAGCTTAGCCAGATCAAGATCCCCTATAAGGGCATTGTAATCTATAGGCGCTTCGTATTTTTTGACTTCCTCGGGAATAGTAGGCTTTTTTACAAGGGATTTAAGGCCATGGGTCTCATAACCCTTAAGCTCTATTGAAAGATACTTGTAAAGCTTATATTCAAGAAGCTTTTCAACAAGCTCGGCTCTTGGATCCTCCTCTTCTCCTTCTTCGTTAACCTCTTTAGGAAGCAACATTCTGCATTTGATATCCAAAAGAGTAGCCGCCATCAGCAAAAAATCGCTCATAATATTCATATCATCGGTATCCATCTGTTTAACATATTCAAGATACTGGTCAGTGATCAAAGCTATGGGAATATCATAAATATCTACTTCGTTTTTTTCTATAAGATGTAATAACAGATCTAATGGTCCCTCAAAAACTTCAAGCTTAACACTTATACTGTTCACCACTGTTTCCTCCTTACCTTCTTATCCTTATCCTGTCTTTTTCCTTAATAAGCTTATATGAAATATCCTTAAGCCCCTTTTCTCCCGGATAAAAGCTTCACATGAACCACCTCGGCTCTGTTATTTATCCTTATGAGAATACTGTGGGTACCTACTCCACGGCTTAGGATCATAGTTGACTTACCCAGCTTAAATTCTCCGCTGTCATACTTTGGAAATAATTTATATTGAGGAGATACTAAGCCTCCCAAAAAAGGAATACGTATGATACCCCCGTGAATATGCCCTGATAAGACCAGATCAGGCTGCCATTTTGCATAGCCTTCAAACTGATCCGGAAGATGGGCTATCAGGATCGACACCATATCCTCAGCTACCTTTCCAAAGATATTTTCAAGATAGTCATCCTCTATAGGTCTTCCCTTAAACTTTTTATAATACTTATTCTCAAGATCAAGACCATATATCTTTATACCTTCTTTTTCCAGAGTAACGGTCTCATTTTGCAGTATATGGATACCGTATTTTTCCAATTCAGAAGTATAGGCCTTCCATTTTTTTAAAAAATCATAGGGAGCACGCTTGAGCTTTTCCTCATGATTACCTATCCCGTAATACAAGGGATATCTTTCCTTAAGTCTTCTTAACAGGGCTATGGTACTTTCATACTCCTTTAGACTTTCTGTATTCTCACCTGCCGTGACCATATCTCCTGCAAGCAGTATGGCATCCGGAGCTATGTCATCAATTATCCTTATAAGCTTCTCGTTATTCTTACCGTAAGACATATTATGAAGATCTGAAAGCATAACAAAATCAAATTCATCAACTTTAAGCTTATCAAATATGTATTCGAAGTTCGAAACTGACAAGGATGTGCTTTCTATATATATGTATAGCCCTGCCAAAAGCAGTAAAATAAAGATAATCAGCAAAAACAACATATATTCCACTCTAATATTCCAAAACCACAATATCTAGTATTATATCATGTCTTATAATAATTTCAAGGGAAAATCCCAAAGAGCAGACAAAACCCCAAGATATAGTGTTTGCCCCTTATCCCTGATATTCTGCCCCCGGAAAAAAAGGCAAAAAAAAACAGGGATGAAATTCCCTGTTTTCAAAAAATTAATTATTATATTTACGTTTCCTTGCAGCTTCAGACTTCTTCTTACGCTTTACACTGGGCTTTTCGTAATGCTCTCTCTTACGAATTTCCTGCTGAATTCCTGCCTTTGCACAATTCCTCTTAAAACGACGTAATGCACTGTCTAAAGATTCATTTTCTTTTACTATTACGTTTGACACTGTCCCTTTTCCCTCCCTTCAGCTTCCATCTGTGTATATACTACACCTGAAGGATTATTTTATGTTTTTTCATTTGATCAAAATCAGACCACAAGTAATTATAACATAATTTCAGTTATAGTCAACTCTTTTTCTTCTTTAACCCGGGGAAAGAGCTATTATCAATTGATTTTCTCCCAGATTGCATACAAGGTAATGCTTTTTTCAAAGCTGTCAGGCTTTATTATCCCCTTATCCTCAATGTCCGCAGTGTTTTTATCCTTGTCAAAAGACCAGCCGAGAAACTTATAGCCCTCTGCGCTATAATTATTTTCATTTAAAGGATCCTCAAGACCAAAGCTTTGCTTCTGTGATCTGCAAATGCCTCTCACCCTTACATCCGAAGGATCATTAGGATCAAACTTAATCCTGTAGGTCCTCGGTATCCATTTGGCATATAAAATATGATCACCTAAATTATCCTTACTTATCCTGCTTATCTTATTTTCAAAAGCAGGATCAGTAAACCAGCCTCCAAACTTGTAGCCATCTTTTTCAGGCTTTGCCGAAAGCTTAAGATAGTGCCTTATGACATCCTCGCTGTAATAGCTTGCGGGTATAGCTTCTCCTTCAATAAATGTCCCCCCGTTTAACTCAAGGACAATATTATATTCTTTTCCAAGATCAGGATCTGCAGACTCCTCTGACTCGGGCCTTGTCAAAACCTTATTTTCTTCCTCAGGCTCTATGGACCTGATTATACGAATGATACCCTCTTTACTCTTATCTCTAAGGGTGATCCTGTATTTTACTGTTCCAAAGTCCTTGGGTATGATCTTCCATTGACAGCTCTTACCATCCCCCGGCTCCAGTTCAAGGATACTCTCATCCGAAAGCTCGATCTTCACATCACAGAGATCATGGGCATAAAAAGGCTTAATGGGATCAAAGCCCTGCTCCGCTTCCTTTCCAAGATCCCTTTGAGCTATCCTTAATTCTATCTTTTTACTTAAGATATCCCTTCCTTCATATACAAAATCCTCCGGGCTTTCCGACAGATCATATCCCAGTTCATTCAGGCTTTCCAGATCTTCTTCTTTATATATGAGAGAAGGATCATAATATAAGCGGGCAGCTTCACCGAAGCTGGCAAGGGAAAGCTCCTCTTCCTTACCCTCCTCTTCATCCTCTATACCATAAGCTGATGGCTCCTCCTCATTTAGTTGGGAGGCTTCCAGTTCTCCATCGGCCTTGGGGCGATCAAATCCCGAGCTTTCCTTTGAATAAAACCCGGATACTCTGTCCTTATCCCATAAACCGGATAAAACAAAGCCTTCAATGCCCCGGCATCCATAAAAGCATCTTTCAAGATCTGAAGAAGGAGAAATATCATCCTCATATAAAAGAAGCTTTCCCGAAAAACCACTGCAGTTTTCAAAAGCCCTGGCAGAAAGCCTCAGCTTTCTTTCCCCGCTTTTTCTTTTTGGTAAATGCAGCTCTCCGGATAAAGAAGAGCAATCCATAAAGGCCGACTCACCTATTCTTCTTACTGTCTGGGGAAGCTTAAGCTCTCCCTCTAATCCGGACATGGAAAAAAAGGCATTGTTACCGATGGAAGTAAGACCTTCATTCAGCTTTAGTCTGGTTATCTTTTTATCTGAAAGAGCTCTCCATGGAGCTACCTGTCCGTCATCAGGGGTCTCGGCGAAGTCATACATCTCCCCCACCCCTTCTATTGTAAGCTCGCCATCATTCAATGACCAATAGAGCTCATCACCGCATTTTCCTTTGAATTCTGCATCATCGGCATGATCATCGCTGTTTTGAGTGCTTAAAAGCTCATTGCCTTCCTCCGACCTTACAGAAGAGAGCTCCTCCTCGGACAAGTCTTTAGCTGCATAGTAATTTCCCGATAAATTTTTGTAAAAATCATCCTTGATATGATAAAGTCTGACATAACAATTGCCGCTAAAGTATTTTGAATGGTTACTTCCCTTAAAGGTCACATATCTGTAATCCTTCCATACATAGCCGCGGCCATTACGACCATAACCGTCGGTAATACATACTCCGTCCTCGTTATACCAGTGAAGTATCATAAAATGTGTAATATTATATTTATTTGCGCTGTAAGGGTTATGACACCAGATTATATCTCCGGATCTGGCATTATTGGCCTTTAGAAAGTCACAGATTTCAGAGCCGCCTATCTTACCCTTTGAATTGACATAGCTGCACATGCCAAAATTGTATCGGCGGCTGACTGAAAAGACATTTTTCCATATGTAATCAACAAGGGCGCAGCATTGAATGGACAGGATGCTGCCATGACTGTTTTTAAAAGAATAGGGAAATCTTCCCTTAAGGGAAGCGACATATGAATTTATGCTGTTAACTGCTTCTTCCACAAAGCCATAACGGTTACTGTTCCCCTTATATGAGGATCCGATATCCGAAAGTCTTCTGTACTGGTCTGAGGCAGCCACATACTGCTCTTCCCAAACAGCAGTAAGACTAATGTTATCTGAAACAAGAAGGGAGTCTCCGGGAGAATAGAGCTTTGTAGAATCTCCATTCAGACTCCAGCCCCAAAAATCATAACCGGACCTCTTTGGTTTAGTATCCGATATCAGAAAACTGTCGCCCTTATGATACAGGTTATCATCATAAGGAAGATCAGTAACTCCTTTTCCTCCGGCTATATAGCTGACCTTATACTCTTCATCAGCGGATATATTTTCCTCCCGGGAGTCTGTCTCATCATCCGATATATTTTCTTCCTCAAAAGAAGCTTCCATAGACTGATCTACAGCTTCTTCATTTATGACATTTTCATCGGATATGGTCTCATCCCAGATGATTTCAGCTTCTTCATCACCTGTCTCTGTAACAGGATCTGTCTCATCCCCGCTTTTTTCGGCTTCATTCTCTCCTTTAGAAGCCTCTTGGGAGGCAGCCTCTTTTGAATCGGCAGCATCCGCCTTACTATCATTATCCGTAACTTCTTTATTTTCAATTACAGCTGTATCTGAAGCTTCATTGTTTACAAGCCCGTCATTTAAAGATTGATCAGCCACAGCTTCATCTGATACCTGCTCATGAGAGCTCTCTGCTTCACCATTATTATCAGAAAGGGGAATTTCACTGCTGTCATTGCTTGCAGAGTCATCTGTTTCCACAGCCTTCAAAGGGGAAAGCTCTGTAGCAAAAACAAAGCTTTCCTCCAAAAAGACAAAAGAAACCGTCAATATTAAAACTATGATTATCTTAATATACTTTTTAAAGCATGTGATATTCAACAGATAATACTCCCTCTAAACTGCAGATAATTATAAATATCCCCATAGGATCCTTTTTGATCACTGATCAATCATAGACTCAAGTACCGATTCAGCTTCCTTAAGACAAGCATCTATACCGGCAGGATCCTTTCCTCCGGCCTGGGCCATATTGGGACGACCGCCGCCGCCTCCTCCAACAAGCTTTGCGATACCCTTTATAAGATTTCCGGCATGGGCTCCCTTCTTTATGGCCTCATCTGTTGCCATTGCAAGAAGATTTACCTTACCTTCATTCTCGGAAGCAATAACTATAACTCCTTCTCCAAGCTGACCTCTGACATTATCTCCAAGGTCCCTTAAACCGTTCATATCAACTCCGGATACCCTGGCGGCCACAAGCTTTACGCCCTTTATATCCAACACATTATCAAGAACCCCTGACAAAGCCCCCTGAGCAGCTTTACTTTTTATGGATTCTATCTGGCTGTTTAAGCTCTTCATATCCGAAAGAAGATGTTCTACCTTATCAAGAGCCCCGCTAAGAGGTGTCTTTAAAAGCTTTGAGATCTCCTTAAGGATCTTCTCCTCTTCCTTATAGTGATTAAATACTGCATTCTGGGTAATAGCTTCTATCCTTCTTACGCCGGCAGCAATACCTGACTCGGATATGATCTTAAAGGAGGCAATATTCCCCGTATTCTTAACATGAGTACCTCCACACAGCTCCACTGAGAAATCACCCATGCTGACAACTCTTACCTTCTCACCGTATTTTTCTCCAAACAAAGCCATAGCTCCGGTTTTCTTTGCATCCTCTATGGACATTATTTCAGTCTTAACAGGTAGATCCTTTGAAATCTCCTCATTGACGATATTTTCAACCTTCTCGATCTCCTCTTCTGTCATTGCCGAAAAATGGCTGAAGTCAAAACGCAGTCTCTCCCCGTTGACGAAGGAGCCCGCCTGTTCAACATGACTTCCAAGAACCATTCTTAGAGCCTTTTGCAGTAAATGGGTGGCACTGTGATTTCTGCAGGTATTGTTTCTGTTTACTTCATTTACAGAAAGGCTGACCTTGTCATTTATCTTGAACATACCCCGGGTCATTTTACCTATATGTCCCACCTTATTTCCCGGGAGTTTTATTGTATCCGTAACTTCAAATTCACCATTCTCAGAGGATATATATCCTATATCGGCAGTTTGTCCACCCATAGTGGCGTAAAAAGGAGTCTGACTTACCACTATAGTTCCCTGATCCCCATCGGCCAGAGCATCGGTTAATTCCTTCTCCGTGGTAAGGGCTGTGATGACCGAATCAGCCTTCAGCCTGTCATAGCCTATAAATTCAGTTGTCAAAGAAGTATCTATCTCTTCATAAACAGTAGCGTCCGCTCCCATATAGTTTGTGACCTTACGGGCTTTTCTTGCTGCCTCCTTTTGCTCCTGCATGCATTTTTCAAAGCCTTCCTCATCTACTATATAACCCTTTTCTTCAAGGATCTCCTTAGTGAGATCCAAAGGAAAGCCATAGGTATCATGGAGCTTAAAGGCATCCTCTCCCTTTAATTCTTTAATTCCCTCCTTTTTCATCTGATCACAGAGATCATTTAAGATGGAAAGACCCTGGTCTATGGTCTTATTAAACTTGCTTTCCTCCTGGCTTAGAACATTCAGGATAAATTCCTTCTTTTCCTCAAGCTCTTTGTAACCGTCCTTAGATTCCCTGATAACAGTCTGGGCCAGCTCTGAAAGAAAATTCCCTTCTATTCCAAGGAGCCTTCCATGCCTTGCAGCACGTCTTATGATCCTTCTGAGCACGTAGCCTCGTCCTTCATTTGAGGGCATAACCCCGTCAGATACAAGGAAGGTTGCCGAACGAATATGATCTGTTATAAGTCTTATGGAGACATCCTTCCTGGGATCGGACTCATAGCTTGTTTTTGCAAGCTCACATATATGATCCCTTATTGCCTTCATGGTATCTATATCAAAAACAGAATCCACATCCTGAACTACTACAGCCAGTCTTTCAAGACCCATGCCCGTATCTATATTTTTGCTGGCAAGCTCCGTATAATTACCCTTTCCATCTCCTTCGAACTGGGTAAATACATTGTTCCATACCTCCATAAAGCGGTCGCAATCACATCCCACCTTACAGTCAGCCTTGCCGCAGCCGTATTTTTCTCCCCTGTCATAATAGATCTCAGAACATGGACCACAGGGACCTGCGCCATGCTCCCAGAAGTTATCACACTCTCCCGTAACGGGATCCCTGTAAAATCTTGTTATCTTTTCAGCAGGAACACCGATCTCATCTGTCCATATTTTAAAGGCTTCCTCATCCTCGCCATATACGGAAGGATAAAGCCTGTCAGGATCCATACCTATAACCTTGGTAAGGAATTCATAGCTCCAGGCAATAGCCTCATGCTTAAAATAATCCCCAAAGGAAAAATTTCCCAGCATTTCAAAAAAAGTCAAATGCCTTGCTGTCTTTCCCACATTATCTATATCACCTGTACGAACACATTTCTGACAGGTGGTGACCCTTTTCTTAGGAGGTATTTCCTGTCCTGTAAAATAAGGCTTTAAGGGTGCCATTCCAGCGTTAATAAGCAGAAGGCTGTTATCATTGTGGGGTACCAGGGAAAAGCTTTTCATTACAAGATGCTCCTTGCTTTCAAAGAAATCAAGATACATCTTTCTAAGTTCATTAACACCATATTTTTTCATTGATCTTTCCTCACTATTCAGGATTTATTTATAATAATTAAAGAATAAAAATACCATGCTCTGAAAGTGCTTCAATATCCTCATCCTTCCAGATAGAGCTTTGAACCTCTCCGATATGGGCTCTTCTCAGGAAAAATAAACAAAGTCTTGACTGACCTATACCTCCGCCTATTGTATAGGGTATTTCTCTGTCCATAATAGACTTCTGGAAGGGAAGCTTAAGTCTTTCCGGACATCCTGCCTTCTCAAGCTGCTCTTTAAGGGAATTTTCATCTACTCTTATACCCATGGATGAAAGCTCAAGTCCTATATCAAGCAGGGGGTAATAAACTATAATATCCCCGTTAAGGGCCCAGTCATCATAGTCCGGTGCTCTTCCGTCATGAGGCTTTCCGGAATTCAGCTTATCTCCTATCTGCATAAGGAAGATGGCGCCATGCTCCTTAGCGGCTTTTTGTTCTCTCTCCTTAGAAGTCAGCTCAGGATATTTGTCTTCAAGCTCCTGACTTGTTACAAAATGTATCTCATCCGGCAGGATCCTTTTTATTTCGGGATGTCTTGAATTAATAAAAACCTCTGTATTCTTCAAGGCCTCATAGACCTTACCTACTATTGCTTTAAGGGTGGCCTCATTTCTTTCGGACTTATCTATAACCCTTTCCCAGTCCCACTGGTCAACATATATTGAATGTATATTATCTGTATCTTCATCTCTTCTTATGGCGCTCATATCGGTATAAAGACCTTCTCCCGATCCAAAGCCATACTTCTTTAAGGCCATTCTCTTCCACTTTGCAAGAGAATGAACTATTTCTGCCACTGCATCATCCTGTTCCTTTATTCCAAAGCTTACCGGACGCTCAACTCCGTTCAGATTATCGTTGAGTCCTGTTTCCGGCCTTACAAAAAGAGGCGCGGAAACTCTGGTAAGATTTAATTCCTTAGCCAGGGCTCTTTCAAAATAATCCTTTACCTCTTTTATAGCTATCTCAGTTTCCTTACAGCTCATTGGACTTTTATAGCCCTCAGGCAACATAACGCTCATAATCCTTACCTCCAAAATACTGCTTAAGGGAAAGGAATAAACCTTTCCCAGAATTATTCATATTTTTTACAATCTCAAATTTAGATTATAAAATAATAATTTAATAATATCAATATTGATTATTTTTATTCCAGACCTGAGCCTGCCTTATAAAGCTTTGAATAAAAACCTTTTTTCTCAAGAAGCTCCAAATGCTTTCCCTGTTCTATAACCTTACCATCCTTCATAACAAGTATAAGGTCTGAATTTTTTATGGTTGACAGCCTGTGGGCAACAATAAAGGTTGTCCTGCCCTGCATAAGCTTTAAAAAAGCATCCTGGATACGCATTTCCGTTCTTGTATCTATGGATGAGGTTGCCTCATCCAATATGAGCATTTGCGGAAGGGCTAACATAACTCTTGAAATACATAAAAGCTGCTTTTGTCCCTGGGAAAGCTGCCCCCCGTCCTCGCTTATCATAGTATCATAACCCTTTTCAAGTCTTCTTATGAAGGAATGTGCGTGACATTCTTTTGCGGCAGCTATAACCTCTTCTCTTGTGGCATGGGGTTTTCCTATCCTTATATTATCAAGAACCGTTGCATTTCTAAGCCAGGTTTCCTGAAGCACCATGCCGTAGGAGGATCTGAGACTTTTCCTTGTTATATTCCTTATATCTTCTTTTGATGAAAAAGTACCCTTATCCCTGTAAAATTCTCCCTCCAGACTGATACTTCCCTCATTTACATCATAAAATCTCATTAAGAGGTTGATTATCGTGGTCTTACCGCAGCCGGTAGGCCCTACTATGGCTATTCTCTCACCGCTTTTTACTGATAATGAAAGGTTTTCAATAAGCTTCTTATCCGGAAGATATGAAAAATCAACCTTATCAATAAATACATTTCCACTTGGATCTGACAGCTTTAGAGAATCATCATCACTGCTTTCCCTTTCCTCATTGATAAGCTGGAATATCCTGCCGGCACAGGCCAGGGCATTCTGCAGCTCTGTTATGACACCTGTGATCTCATTAAAGGGTTTTGTATACTGGGTTGCATAATTTAAAAAGCAGACTAAAGTTCCTATTGTCATTCCCCCTGATATTACCACCAGGGCTCCGAATAAGGTTACAGCCGCATATATAAGAGAATTTACAAATCGTGTCGCAGGATTTGTAAGTGAGGAATAAAAAATTGCTTTAAGGGAAGCATCCTTTAACTCACTGTTTATTTCCTCATAGTCTTCAAGAGTTGCCTCTTCATGTGAATAAGCCTTTACAACCTTGAAATTATTCAATATCTCATTTATAAGAGCTGTCTGATCCCCTCTTATGGATGACTGCTTTGAAAAAAGAGTATAGGTTTTTGAGGTGACAAACTTTGCTATAAATAGAGATACAGGGGTAAGGACTATTACAACTGCAGCAATCCTGTAATTCATTCTCACCATAAATATAAGAGTACCAAGGATCGTCATTATACCGGTAAATAACTGGGTAAAGCCCATGATAAGTCCGTCAGAAAGCTGATCCACATCTGCTATTATCCTTGAAACGATCCCGCCTTGGGGATTTCTGTCTATATAGCCAAGGGGAAGCTTTTGAAGCTTCTTAAAGGCATCATTTCTTATATCCTTTACTGACATAAAGGCTATATCGTTATTGATATTGTTCATAATAAGCTGGGAAGCTCCCGCTATTAGAGCAACAATAAAGGCCCTTGTAAGGATAGCGCTGACCCGGGTCAGCTCAAAGCCCTCATAGGCTATAAGGTCAATGGCATCAGCTATTATAATGGGTGTATATAAGGTCATTACCACATTAATAACTGCGCAGGTTAAAGATATGATGATCTTGAAGCTGTAGGGCTTTAGATAATTCATTAAAATCTTAAGGGAGCTTTTCTGTTTCATCCTTTATCCTCCTTTTCATACTGGGATTCATGGATCTCTCTGTAAAGCTCACAATTTAAAAGCAGCTCCTCATGACTGCCCATTCCGACTATCTCTCCGTCATCCATAACGATTATCTTATTGGCCTCCTTTATTGAAGAGGTTCTCTGTGAGATCATAAATACCGTAGGTGAGTAAGAGAGCTCACTAAGCTTCTTTCTCAGCTTAAGATCCGTGGCATAATCAAGAGCCGAGGAGGAGTCGTCAAAGATAAGGATCTCCGGTTTCCTCACCAGAGCTCTGGCAATTGTCAGTCTCTGCTTCTGTCCACCTGATAAATTTCTTCCATCCTGCTCTATGATTCCGTCAATTCCTCCCTTGGATGCCACAACATCCTCAGCCTGGGCAAGCTTTACTGCCTCCATTATTTCTTCATCACTTGCATCCTCTTTACCCCACTTCAGGTTATCTCTTATGCTTCCCTTAAATAATGCTGCCTTTTGAAGGACTATACCAACATTGGATCTTAAGCTCTTTATGGGAAGCTCATTAACATTTATTCCGTCATATAATACCCTGCCCCCATTTACATCATAAAAACGGGGTATAAGGTTTACTATACTGGTCTTACCTGAACCTGTTCCTCCAATTATTCCTATGGTCTCACCCTTTTTTACCTTAAATGAAATATCATTTAAAGCATCATCACCATTTTCATTATATTTAAAGGAAACATGATCAAATTCGATCTTATAGCCTTCACCCTCCGTCAAAGCATTTCTTCCTTCTTCGGATTCTTCCTTTTTCTTACTATCCTCCCCAAAAACAGGAATGGATGACTTTGAGGCAAATACATCGGATATCCTGTTTGCACTGGCTAAGGCCTTGTTTATTGTTATTATAAGGTTTGCAAACTTGATAAGCTCAATAAGTATCTGGGACATATAATTGTATAGAGCCACAACCTCACCGCTTGAAAGCTCATTTGCCTGAACCTTGACAGCCCCCACATGGATAAGAAGAACTATGAAAATATTAACAATAACGTATGTCATGGGGTTTAGAAGAGCAGAAAGATGACCCGCTTTCTTTTGTCTTCTTACATGCTCATTGATATTTTCCCCGTAATTCTCTATCTCAATATCCTCAAGACAAAAGGCTCTTATCACCCTGTTTCCGGAAAGGTTCTCTGAGGTTAAGAGGGTTATCCTGTCCAGGGCCTCCTGAGCCTTCTTTAAGGCCGGAATATTATATTTCATTATAAGGGCTACGACCAGGAATAAGATAAGGATCATGAAAAGAAAGATCATGGCTATCTTGTAATCGATAAGAAATGCCGCTATCATTGCTCCAAAGACTATAAAGGGCGATCTTAAAAAGAGCCTTAAAAACATATTGACTCCGGTCTGAGCCTGATTAACATCACTGGTAAGTCTTGTTATAAGAGTTGAGGTTCCTAAATTATCCGCTTCCTTATGGGAAAAGTTTAAAATATGTTTGAAAAGATCTGCTCTAAGTTCAGTGGCAAAGCCTGTCGCAGCCTTGGCTGAGAAATATTGGGCGGTTACTGCCACCAATAAGCCCACAACAGCAAGAAAGGCCATTAACATGACCTTTCTTGCTATATAAGCATTATCTTCGTTCTTTATACCCTGATCTATGATGGAAGCCACAACCATGGGTACTATAAGCTCAAATATTGCTTCTAACATCTTAAATAAAGGTGCCAGAACACATTCCAGTCTGTAGTTTTTTAAATATTTTAATAAATTACGCATAAATCCTACTGCCTGTCAAAATAATCCTTTCCTCCATCGGGATAGAAATAAGTTCTTATATATCCATCTAAGGAAACTATAACAAACTCATTGCTATCTTCTAAATAATAGACATGATCCCCATCCTCAGCCTCTGTTTTATAAAGACTTTTAGGATCATGAATCACCTTATCAGCTGCCTTTTCATACTCTTTTGGACTTTCAAATCCCATTTCAAGCCCATGATCATTATAATGACTATTCAGAGTATCTTCATTCCTGAAGGTAAATACAATATTTTCTGTATCAGGCCTTATTGCCCCTTCTTCATTCTCATTTGCCTCCGTGGCAGCCTTTGAAGCCTTATCCAAAGCTTCATCGATGGCCCTGTCATGCTCATTAAGCTTTTCCTCTGAAAGCTCACTTACATTTGAAACCACGGCAGAGGGATCATCCAAAAGAGTCTCTTTATTGTTATTTGCTATAACTCCTCCGCTGATACCGGCAATAAAGACTGCCGCCAGAGCTCCGATAGCCCCTATCTTTCCAAAGGAAGTCTTTTTACCCTGACCTCCTTCTGAATTTTTATCTAAAGCTTTGCCTTCCGGTCCGGAGCTTAGAGCTTCACTTCTCTTTTTTTTCTCCACTGTGGGGGATTTTTCAAAAGCCTCAAAGGATTGAGCATCACTTCTGATCTCCTCATCCTTCTTTTCTTCATTGCTGTTTTTCTTCTTTTTATTGTTATAGTATTTCCTGTTGGCAAACTTCTTTTTTTTGTTTGCCTTACGGCAATCCTTACAACGTTTTGGCAGCTCCAGACCCTTTGAATTATAAAAGCTTATTTCATCATCTGTCAGCTCAAATTCCTTACCGCATTGAATACATGTTTTATTTACCATTTAACACCTGCCTGATTTCACTTTCCTAAAGTCTGTAAATCCTTATCCTTCTATTTAAAGATTTGTATTTGCTGATGACTTTGATATTTCAAGAAGCTTGTTCTTCATTTCATTCTCTATTCTTGTAAGTTCAAGCTCAGCTTCCTTCCTCTTAACCCTTCCGTCATTTTGGATCTGCATTACTTCATCAAGAGTTTCTATAAGGGTCTGATTGGTCTGAGTGAGAGTTTCAATATCAACGATACCTCTCTCACTTTCCTTGGCAGTCTCAATAGTTGCAACCTTAAGAGCTTCCGCATTCTTTTTAAGGAGATCGTTAGTCATATCATTAACCTCCCTTGTAGCCTTTGCGGCATCTGCGGAATGGGAGAGACCTATGGCTATAACCATCTGGGACTTCCATAGAGGTATAGTGTTTACAAGTACAGACTGTATCTTTTCGGATAAAGTCGTGTCATTATTCTGAATAAGTCTTATTTGGGGAGCCATCTGCATTGAGATGGTTCTTGTAAGCTCAAGATCATAGATCTTCTTTTCAAACCTGTCTACCATGGCTGAATAATCTCTGGCATTCTGAGAGTCCTCAGGAAGTCCTGACTCCTCAGCCTTCTTCAAAAGCTTGGGAAGCTCTATCTCCTTTGCTTCCTTTAGCTTTTCCTTACCTGCTATTATATAGAGTGAAAGCTCCTTAAAATAACTCAGATTAGTATCATACATCTTGTCAAGCATGGCAACGTCCTTTAAAAGGGTCACCTGATGACCCTCCATGACGCCCACCACCTTGTCGATATTAGCTTCGGTTTTTTCATATTTTGCCTTCAGCCCGGTGATCTTGTCTGAGCTTTTTTTAAAGAGGCCAAAAAGACCTCCTTTTTTCTCCTCATCCACATCAAAGGATTTCAATTCCGTGACAACAGAGCTTAAAAGCTCCCCTATTTCTCCTAAATCCTTGGTCCTTACACTATCAAGAGCCGAATCCGAAAAATCTGCGATCTTTTTCTGAGCCCCGGCTCCGTATTGAAGAACCAGCTGGGAATCGGAAATATCGATCTTTGAAGCAAAATCCTCTACCATTTTCGTTTCTTCATCCGTAAGTGTAACTCCCTCTTCCTTAGCAACGCTGCTTACGCTTATTTCAGATACTTCCATCTTTGCTTTTGGCATTTCAAGGGTGATACTGCTTTCAACCTTACCCTCGGGAACCTTGTCCAAAACCGCATTTTCCATCATTTTCTCAAGACTTTCACTCATTTTTTCCTCCTTTAAGGATCATATGATAAATTGATATATGATCTCTGGCTTAAAAATTCATAAGCTCCATATCATCTGCAAGACCTTCCTGAGCCAGCATTGTTTTTAATACCTTGGCATCAGTCGTAACATCCCAGACCGAATCCTTATAAAGATTATTTAAAAGCCTTACAAAAGCTTTGTTTATTGTATCAAGGGTCTTCTCAATCTCAACCTTGGCCTCAACTATTTCCTTGCCGGGACTGCTTATACTGTCATATTCGGCATAGGCCTCAACAAGCTTTAACATAGTGGGAAGATAGTAATCCATAAGCTTATGTATCCTGTCCATCTGCTCAGGATGCTCCTTTACTCTGTTAAAGATCTCCTTTAAAAGCCTTTCCAAAATATCAAGCTTTTTTGATATTACTTCCCCTGGGATGCGATCATTGAGAGTATGAAGCTTTTCTATGGAATCCATGCCCTCGGCTATCATGGAATTAAGCTCAGCCTGCTCGGCAGGACTTAGAAGGGAAGCTGCTTCACCGGCCTTAGCACCATCACTTAAGTTATTTTCCCCTTCTTTATTTTCCAAATAATTCTTTTCCGACTGCCTGTATTGATCATAAAGAGAATCGGACAACATAAGAGTTGTCTTTTTTTCATCGATATAGCCCTGGGTAAAATAACCAAGCCTTAGCATCTTATTGATATTTTTTACCACCCTGGACTGCTTTGTTCCCGTCTTTGCGGCAATATCGGAGATCTTTGAATACATCTTTTCTCCGCAGATCTCGGCGTATCTTTTTGCCTTTTTTAAAAAATTATTATCGGAAACGCCTTTAAAAAAAACAAGGGCCGAAATCCCAAAAACAGCTAAAGTAAGGGAAAAACCCGTAAGTGAAAATACACCGAAGGCAGCCTGGGCCAGGTTGCCGAGAAGTGAGACTCCCGTAACCCCCATACCAACAGCTCCCCCTACCATGCATACCTTTGAAGATACGTTTCCTATGGGATTAAAATTCACAGGCAGGCTGTTTGGGACCTTATATAATTCCCCTTTACCTTCCTGTTGCTGCCTGTATAATTCCTCTCTCTGTCTTCTTATATTATTTTTTTCAGAGGCTTCCTTTTCTGCTCTGGCCTCATGCTCTCTTTTAATTCTTTCCTGGTATTCCCTGGTTTTTGAACCCACAGCTTTTCCGGCTGAATCGGTCATATCCTTAAAGACTGCATTAGCTGAATGTATTATGGCATCATTAAGGTCTGAATAATCACCGCTTTTTAAACCTTTACACAAAGAGTCTCTGATCTCATCACCCAAATGGTTATTATTTTTCCCATTACCCAAAGCAATACTCACCCCTTAAACAACATTTCCTGAAAAAGACATATGATCTGCTCACATAGCAGTATCAAAAGCATCTTTGACCTTGACATCATAATATAAGAAAACACCTATTTAAGCAACTGTTAAATCAATCCCTGCCGGCCTCTGACCTGGTCTTTAGCTTGTCATAAAGTTTATTTTGAGCAGGTAATCTTTCATGCTTTTTAAATAGTCTTCCATAGAGCTTAAGTAATTCATCCGCATCCTTTGAAGACAGACCCTCTATGAGCTCAAGGGTATCCATATGGACTGCTATAAGCATCCAGTATATGGAGGGTTCACTTTTTTGCTCCCTGTGTATGCAATAAATAAATGACAGTATTTCCTTAAGTGTTTCCGACTCAGGCATATCACTTTTGATCTCGTCAAGATAGTCCTTTAGTTTTTTTTGAAACTCAAAATGACAGGGCTCATTTGAGAGCTTTTTTCCAAAGCCAAGGATTCCCTCAAAAGCTCCCCGGCTCCTTTGAACCCTCTTTACACTTTCAAAATATTCTTCATACAATAGCTTTATATCCTTAACAGACTTCAACCTTATCCACCTTATTTACTCAATAACAGTAAACTCAATGATGGGGAGCCCTTCCCTCTTTTGTAAAAGCTCCTCAAATTCTTCCTTACCGCCTTTAAATTCCTCATCATGATCAAAATCATTACCGGGTCTTGTATAACCGCCATATTCTTCTGTTCCCGTTTCTATACCGTCATAGATATAATCCTTTAGCATAAGTGATCCAACATTGCTTACAACATAGGTTTCATAGTTATGATTGTCCCCGCCGTAAATTATTCCTTCCTCATCTATCCTTAAGGGAAAGGATGAACCATTTCCGGTAACATTAGATGACTGCATCGGTTTTCCCTCAGTCATTATATAAACTGAGGCGTCATAGGCACTCTTGTCTGCTTCAAATACAAGATCTGTAACAAGCAGCACCTTTTCATCACTGCCCATAACATCAAGAATGGCGTAACCCTGTCCCGGCTGCAGATAAGATATTATCTCATCATAATCCTTAAACTCTGTTACTCCCGCCTGCTCCTGCAGGAAATCAGAAGGACCATCAACCTCTTCTTCAGCGGGGAACATGGATTCGGCAACTGCCAAAATATCAAAACCATCCAGATCCTTACCCTTGGCAAGCAAAGAATAATTGATGCCGATCTCTTCATCATACCAGGTTAAAAGATCTACAGTCTCATCATCCCCTGTATATCTTTTGGAGACAGCTTTCATATCCGTCCCATTCCAGTTCAATGTCTCATTTTCTTCATTTACGGTCCATTCGTAATCCTGCCCTGAAATATCCTCTACTGTATCTCCGCTTACCCTGGCTCTGGCTGTGAAAGCTATATCATCTCCGTATTCGGGAAGATTAAAGGTAAGCTGGACAAGGGGATACTCACTCTCCTCTGTCTCTTCTATCTGCCAGCTGATATTTGCAGCATCGGGACGAACACTAAAAAGTCTGGGACAGGCTTCATAAGCCTCATCTGCAGTAGCATCCTTTAATTCTTCATTTGCCCCGCTTTCTCCTTTAGGCTCACTTTCTCCTTTAGAGTCTGTTTCTTCTTTGGCTCCTGTTTCTTCTTCAGACTCTGTCTTTTCTTCACTTTCAACCTTTTTATCCGAACTGTTATCCACAGCCTTATCACCGGTAGAGCACCCGTTTATCAAAATAGCTGACACAAAAATCATTCCGATAATTTTTAATAATCTTATCTTCATATACATTCCTTTCCATATTTAAATAAATTAAAAAATAAGAGATTTTTTCTGAAACTATAGCATAACATTTCCTTTTATTCATTTCAAGCCGATATACTTTATTATTTCATTGCAAACTAAAATTGACAGAACCCATATTCCGGGTCCTGTCAACCATATTCTGATATTGATAGGTCTTAAGCCTGACTGAATATCGAATTATTTTGCTGCCTCTGTAGGAGCTGCTGCATCGGCTGCACCTGCTGCTGCTTCGGCTGCACCTGCTGCTGCGTCAGCTGCTGCATCTGTTGTTGCGTCAACTGCCTCTTTTGCTGCATCTGTTGTTGCGTCAACTGCCTCTTTTGCTGCGTCAGCTGTTGCATCGGCTGCATCTGCTGCTGCGTCAGCTGTTGCATCGGCTGCATCTACTGCTGCGTCAGCTGCTGCATCTGCTGCTTCTGTTGCTGCATTTGCTGCTGCGTCACTGCTCTTTGAATTTCCACAAGCTGTAAGTAATGCTGCTGACATTGCACCTGCTAAAATAACTGCTAAAAACTTCTTTTTCATAATAAATCCCTCCCTTTATATACGATAAACCTTTTGAATTATTTGTATAAACTGCGTTTATCGTTATTACAAGAATGAATTTTATTGCTAAATGCAGAAAAGGTAAAGTATCCCCAGGGCTACTTTACCTGTTTTAATCATATTGTTTCCCTCTATGAACAATTCCTGACTGTATAGCCTTTCTTTCAGCATCCGCCCTGTCTTTTGCTCCAAGCTTTTTGTAAATATTTCTGTTATGTTTCTTCAAGCCGGCGTAAGAGATGCCAAGCTCTTCACAGATCTTATCTGTGGACAGACCCATGCAAAGTCTTGTCAGAACCTGCATTTCCCTTTTAGTAAACTCCACATCCTCTTTTTCTGTATTTCTTAGATAGTCGGGAAAATAAAGGCTTATCCTGCCACATTCCTCCCAAACTTTATCTATGTAGTGGGCAAAGAGTCCCGACGGCTTCTCCCTTTTCATATATTCTTCCAGTATGACTAATATGGCATTGCCCTCCAATGATACTATCCTGACAAAACTAAATTCAAAAGCCATTTTTATTGCTTTATCAAAGACCCGGTAATAGTTTTCATTTTTCATCCTGTACAGAATAAGGCTTTTAAGCAAAAGAGCTTCGATCAGGTCATGGTGTCTTTGATAGCTTTCACAAAAGTCCTCAAGAAATATTGAAAGCCTTAAGGCCTCAATTAACCTTCCCTTAGATATCAGACATTTTAGCTTTATCATCTGTCGGTATCTGTCACAGGTATTAAAGTCCACCATAACATCCTCTACTTTATTTATATAATCTTCTGCCCCCTGCTCCTGCCCTCCATATAAAGACAGCCATACTCCAAAGGCTTCCAGATTATCATATATTTCCTCTGCTTTTTCTTTGGCTGTTTTTTTCCGAAAATTACTGTATATATGTTTAGCTGCAGAATAATCCCCTTCAAGAAGACTTAGCTTTATCTGGATAGCCACAGATGCAAAGCACATTCCCATCCGTCCTCCATACATTGCTGACTCATAACCTTTAACAAGCTCTGTCATAAGATCACAGCTATCAGATGATGCCCTTTCAAATCGACTCTCTGCAAGGGATATATCAAGTATTCCTTTGGAATATTTTCCCGTAATACTTTCCACAGATCTTCCTATAAGCTTAACTATCCGGGTATCGTTTTTGGACCATTCGCAAAAATCCAGACCTCCGTTAATTACGGAGGGCATATTTCCGGTAACATTAAACTCCGGTAATTTCACTTCTCCTTTTACAAAAAGGATAAACACTTCTCTTATGGTATCAAAAGCTTTTTTTGTTCCTCTGTGGGGCAGAGCAATATCCAGATATGCAATTAAAGACCGGATGTCTTTTCTGTCTTCAGGGCTAAGGTTTTCATTACTGTATAAATCGCAAAGTCTGTCATACCATTCTTCCGAGCCTTCAGGCTTTAATGACATGGATAAGAGCATACTTAAAGCCGCCATAAGCAGCGGGGTATTATAAAGCATTTCCTCAGGCAGCTGCGAATAATGATCCTTTAGTTTAATAAGCCTGTCAAATCCTTTGTAAGGATCAATGCTCTGTATAAGGATCTCCTCAATTTTTTTTCTTTTATCCGATAGCTTATAATATTTTAATGCCTTGAAGCTGTCCCCTTTCTTTTCAAAATATTCACCGGCAGCCGTCAGGTTATTTAATATCGCCTCTTTTGACCAGAGTTTATCCTGCTTCCATAAAAAATAAGCTCTGAACTCTTCTTTCAGAGCATATTTTTCATCTGATATAGATATAAAGAGATCAAGGGATTCTCTTAAATGATCCATTAGCAGGGCTGCATCCTCTAAGGAGGATAATGATCTTGCCATATCCTCATCAAATTCTTCATACTGACACAGAGATAAACAAAGCTTCAATAAATCTCCCTTTAACTGTCCCTTATAGCTTTTGTCCCATAAATTGTATATATTTCTTTTTATTTGAAGCTCGTCTCTTCTGCTTATTCCTTCCCCTTCTTCAATTTTTTTTGAACAAAAATATAAAGACGAGACATATCCACCGGAAATACCCGATATTATGTCCACGTCTTCTGACGAAAAGTCCACCCCTCTTTTCTCAAGGTAGTCACAGATCATATTTCTTTCAAATATAAGATCATTAGCTACGATCTTTATAAATCCAAGCTTCATATCCTCATCCTGAAGATATTCCGGCATCCTTCCTCTTGTTATCATTATCACTGACCTTCCGCCCTTTATAAGAAGGCTTTTCAGATAACTTACAGAGCTTTCCTCCTTAAGATAATGCATATCCTCAATTATGATCACGTTGGACCTTATGCTTTCAAGAGCTGGCATCTCAGAAAGACGACCATTTTTACAATATATGGTAAAGCTTTTCATGCGTCTGAAGAAATATTGTACAGAGGCACTCTTACCCCAGCCGGCAGCTGCCATGATAATTACGGGGGAATAAGATTCCATAGCTTTTTTCAGCTTTTCAAAAACCTTAGCTACTTTAATATAAAGCATTCACGATCTCCTTGATAAGACTTCTATCTCTCCTTTGACAAAAGCTCATAGGTAACCCCATACTTATCTGCTATAGTTCTGGCATAGCTCATACCTTCAGGTTTTGCCATAGCAATTTTAAAGCTGACATTACCCTCTCCGGATCTTATTACTAACGACTTTATTCCTTTGGGAAGCTCAGAATTATCATCGGCTGTCATTTCAAATGCAAGCTTATGCATATGAGTGTTGTAAATAGTCCTGATCCCTTTTTCGGCAATGGCCCTTACAGAATCATAGGCAATATAGTAACCCTCTTCAAAGGAGGTTGTGGAAAAAGTCTCATTTAAAAGCAAGAGGCTTTTATCACTGGCATCAAAATAAAGCTCCCTGAACCTTTTACATTCCTCCCCCAGTCTTCCCAGATCCATAGTCTGATCTTCGTCAGCGGGAAAATGAGTATATACACAATCCACAGGCTCATAAAGAAAGGAATCCGCCGGTACAAAGATCCCGTTTTGAGCCAGAACAAAAAGCTGGCCCACAGCCTGGGTGATTGTTGTTTTCCCTCCCCTGTTTGCTCCTGTCAGAAGATAAAGAAGCTTATCCTCGTCAAAGTCAATATCATTTTTTACAATTTCGCTCTTATTCTCTATCGCATGGTTGATAAGCTTGAGATTATATATTCCCCTGGCTTCCATCTTATGACTGAAGGAAGCCCCCTCAAACACCCTGGGTTTGCTAAAGCAAAAGCCCTTATCCGAAAGCTTTCTTATATAATCTGCAAATCGTATATAAAACATTAACTCCGGTATCAGTTCAGTGACATCGGTTATTGAGAGATTCATATATTTATTAAGGGTTTCCCGGATATTTTTTACAAGATTTGATATCAGATGATCAGCCTCACGGTTCATATATCTGGTAATATCACCACTTCCGTCACCTTCGGGTACCCTGGCAAGATGAGCCGCCATCAACGGGTTCCTCATGGCCATTACGAATTCACCTGTTTCCTCATTATGCTTTTCTATATTAAGACCTTCAGGCTTTACCTGCCTGAATTTCATACTTCCATTCCAGTCAGCATCATCTCTTATATGATCCTTTCCGGATATTTTGTCATAGAATTCTCCTATTACATTTGATTTTGTAAAGCTTTTACTGTTAATGGAAATAAGTCCTAAGGATTCTGCTTCAAAACGTTGATTAAGGTTAATACCCACAGTTACGCTCTTAAGAGCCTCAGTGGAAGCCTTAAGTTTTGCCACATCATTTTTTAAGGCGGCATAACCATAATCATTATAGATATTTTCAATGTGATCCCTCAATTCACAAAGTCCTTCAGACCTTATGGGAGCATCCTCAAGACAGCTATGCATAGCCTCAACATATCCGATATATTCCTTCATTTCCTCAAGGCTGTGCATGAGATCCCAGATGCCCGGAACATCGTCGTTTCTTTTTCTGAAGACCCCATAGTCCCTGAGAAAGTTTATCTTATCAAGAAGCTTTATCATCTGATCACAAAGCTTAGGATTATTGTAGATATCCTCAAATACATCAGCTCTGTACCTTGCTGCCTCAGGGGAGTCGGTGATAGAGGAAAGTGTATTTAACAGGGCTGTCTGCTCAGCTTTTTTGTCGGTCAGTGCTTCACACAGTTTATCAAAGCCAAGATCGTGCATGGTAACCTGAGATATGCTTTTATATTCAGCATCATACCCGGCCGGTCTTATCAGACTTACCCTCTTTATCCTGTCAGAAGTTCCGTATCCTTCCACTTTTCCTTTACCTTTCTAAAGCTTTTTCATCAGACCTCAAACTTGTACCCCATACCCCGGTTTTTATACATCACTTTATTTCCTTTTACTATCATTATCCCCATAATTCTTCCCATTTATTTTTTTACTTCCACCCATAACTTTCTTTTTGGTTATAT
>JAILBX010000142.1 GCA_024680675.1 Lachnospiraceae bacterium
CTATCCTTGTCATTTAACATGCCAAGGATATATACAATTTTCTTTGAAGCAAAGAGACTTATAAGACTGTCTACGCAGGCATTTACTCCATGGCCGTTATGAGCCCCGTCAAGAATAAAAACGGGATCCTTATGCAGAAGCTCAAAGCGGGCTGGCCATTTTGCATTCCCAAGACCTCTTAAAAGAGCTTCCTTTGGAAGCTTCCAATTCTTATTCCGTAAAATTTCTATTACCTCAAGTACCGTAAGGGCATTGAAAAGCTGGTACTTTCCAATAAGATTAAGCCTTATTGGCTCCTTAATATAATCTGAGAGAAAATCTTCACCCTCAAGACTTTCGGAGATAAGCCTGAAATTTTGGATCCTCGGGATATGAAGAGATATATTTCTAAGCTCACATCTTTCTCTTATCACCTTCATTATTTCTTCATCTGAAAAGTCCCTTTCTGATTTAAGGATCCTATTATCAACTATTTCATAGCCATATTGAAGGGCTAAGACGGCACTGTCAGTATTTTTCAGGATACCTGCCTTTGCTTCTGCGATCTCTGAAAGGGTGTTGCCAAGTATTGCGGTATGATCAAAACCTATGGGAGTTATAACTGCAAGCTCCTTTTCTTTAATTACATTTGTAAAATCAAACTCCCCTCCAAGACCTACCTCCAGTATCACTATATCGCATTCTTTTTCGCTGAACCAGAGAAGGGCGGCTGCCGTAAGGCTTTCAAATACCCCCATGCTATGTTTATGGGCTTTGGAAGAATCCACAACTCTGGTTAAAAGCTCAGCAAATTCATAGTCGCTTATATCTACTCCGTTGATCTTCATCCTTTCGTTATAACGGATAAGGTGGGGGGAGGTAAAGAGGCCTGTTTTATAGCCTGCTTCAGTAAAAACAGAAGATAGCATGGCGCATACGGAGCCCTTTCCGTTGGTGCCGGCTACATGAATATACTTTTGCCCATCCTGAGGGGAGCCAAGGGAAATAAGAGTTTCCTCTATGCCCTTTAGTCCGGTTTTCTTCAGGGGATTGGATATTGAATTTAAATAGTCTATACTTTCCCGGTAATTCATGCTCTTTTTTGCCTCTGTACTGATACTGGTTTAATGTCATTAGTATTTTCTTTATTGAATGATCCTTATTTTTACTCTGTAGCTTGGACCCTGCCTGTGACTTACCCTGACATAGCATTCTCCGCTTGCCACAGGTAAGATACCGCCGTCTGCCAGTATCACACATATATTTTCATCTTCGCTTTCAAAGGTTACCAGAGGGTCGTTAAGATTTAACTCCTTTATATCCCTTACCACTGTATCTTCATATATGATAAGGGGTCTTATGAAGTGAGAATAGTAGCTCCCCAGAGAGATAACGTATTCGGATACAGGTGAATAAAAGCTCTTTATAGTCTGTCTGGCTGTGAGATTGTTGTAGTCACTGTCTGAGAGCACACTGAAACGAACCTTTCTGTAGTGACCGTTATATTCTATCGTGGCGCAGGTGCTTCCCTCAGACACAGGGTAAACATAACCCTCAGACACTCTTATAACATCAGTGTCATAGTCTGAAAAATTTATATTGACAGGACTTATCCAGTGTCTTGAGTAGTTGGTATCATAGAGATAATAGTTCAGATAAAAGGGCTTGTCTCCAAGCCTTTGATAATTTACAAATTTGTCGACGCTGATCATTATCGTGGTGTCATTTGGATCCCTGCTGTCATATTTCAGACTTGTTTTTATATTTGCATTTGCTTCATCACTTTTATCCACCTCATCTAAAGCCTCCAGGGAAAGGTATACAAACCTTGTGGCCCATATGCCCCATGAGGAGCTGGTGCCTGAATAGGCATAGCCTAAGAGGATGGGATCATCCTTTTTTATGTGACCGGCCTTGTCTCCCATTATTCCGCAGTTATTGGCTCCGCAGATAATGTTTGTGTTTAATTCTGAGACTCTTTGGAAATTTATTCCGTTATTTGATTCAAAGTAGAGAATGGAGCTGTTTTTTGTAAAACGGTCATTGGTGCAGACTGCAAGGAATTTATTGTATTCCTCAAGATAGACCACATCCATGGAATCGCAGTCCACGTATTTATAATCGGTTTCCTCATGATCTGTTCTTACAGCTGCAATACCTTTGTATTCAAGCTTTGCAGGCCAGTTTTCATCCCTTATATCAGCTGTCCTCACTTCGGTGGTTCTGACTCTGTTATAGTTTGCCGTATAGGAGTCCATAGTGGTATAGACATAAATGGTATTGTCAACTATCACAAAGCTTGGTTCCCCGGCACCCCAGCCAAGCCATAGACCATCATAGTAAACCAGGGGAGCAGGTTCACCCCCAAAGCCTTTACCGTTCCATTTTTCATAGGGACCATCGGGGCTCTTTGATCTTGCAAGAAAAACACTGTTTCCAAGACCCTTATGGGTTGTATAGGTGGTTGAAGTGTATCCCAGATAATAGTAACCGTCATAGTAGAAGGCGTCGGGATCGCAAACGGATAAATTGTCCAGAGAACCGGGGGTAGGGCTTAATACTATCCTTTCATCACTCCAGTTTATACCATCCTCTGAATGACGGTGGGAGATCCAGTCATATTCCTTGCTGCCATCGGCGGGAGTGGAGAACCAGGCATCCATGCTCCCGTCTTCATTAAGTATCATAGAAGGACCGTATTTTCTGTAGTTACGGCCTTCTCCCTTTACCGGTCTGAATACGTCATATCCCGTATCCAAAGCGGTGAGCTTAATATGCTTTTCGGCTTCCTTAATTGACAGGGGAAGCTTGTTATCACTTATGCTGTTGTCACTTACACTGTTATCACTTACACTGGTATCGCCTATACTGTTATCGCTTATGCTTTTATCACTTATGTCTGAGGCCTTTTTGACTTCTTTGTCGGGAAGCTTATTGTCTGAAAGGGAATCCTTATTTGAGGGATCCTCCTTTTTAGAAGCAGCTTCTTTAGAAGAAGTTCGGTCTTTTTCTTCCTCCTTTTTTGAAGGGGTATTATCCGAAACTTTTTTTATATTGCTGTCGGGACTGCTTTTTTTATCATTCCCAAAGCATGCAGTCAGGGCAAATGTTAAGAAAAAGAGAAGGATAAGCGCTGTTCTTCTTTTTGTCATTACCTATATTCTCCATAGAAAAAAATAATCATTTTAAAATTATACAATGTAAGGAGGGAATTAGACAATGTCAAATATGTGAAAAAAGTGTTAAGAAGGCTAAAATATTGACAATCTGCCTTAAAAATGTGTATCATATCCTTGTAACATTTTCAGCAAGAGCATTGCTGATATAGAGATGGGATTCAATTAAAAAGAATTCCGGAAGGGAGAAAAATATTATGGATGAAAATGAAAGGAATGAATTTGATAATGAAACGGCCTCTGAAAGATCTGTGGAAGAAGCTGTCAGCTCAGCCGATAAAGCTATGGAGAAGGCCAATGAGGCTTATAGAGAATCGGTAGATAATGCTCTAAATGAGTCGCTTGGCAGAGATAATACGAATAGTGAGACTGTGGAAAATATTACAAAGGATTCTGAGATAGTTGATGAGGGAGGCGTTAACAGACAGTTTTCCTCTGAACCGGAGAAATTTGCCGACCAGCTTAAGGCCGCAAATGAAAATGGCGGCAATGGTCAGAGCGCTTATAACGGAAGCAGTAATGCAAACACAGGCAATGGTCAGTCCGCTTATAACACAAACAGCAATTACGGAAGCAATAATAACCAAAGCTCCTATAATGGAAATGGAGCTTCAAACAACAGTAATTATGGTTCTTCAAATATAAATACCGAAGGAAAGGGAATGTCAATAGCTTCTATGATATGCGGTATCCTTTCCCTCCTTTGCTGCTGTACGGGAGTTATGGGTCTTGTTTTGTCGGTGGTGGCTGTTGTACTGGGAATAATTTCCATCAAGAATAACTATGCCGGCAGAGAAATGGCCATAGCCGGAATAATCACCGGTGGATGCGGTGTTGTTATCTGCCTTATAGGAATGATCTTTTCAGCTGCCTTTGCAGGTATAGCATCAGGTACAGATCTTTACCGTGAGATAGAGGATATGCTTTAATATGGATCAAAAAAACAACCATCCCCTGGTAATTACTTTATATAATATAGGAAAGGTTGTTTTAATATGGGGGCTTATGATCGTGGCTGCACACCTTTTTGGAGTGCTTGATGATCTTAAGCCTCTTTTGTATTGCCGATTTAAGCGTCATACGGGGCTTTATTGCCCCGGCTGTGGCGGCACCAGGGCAGTAGAGGCTCTTTTAGAGGGAAATATTACAGAGAGTCTTTACTACCATTGTTTCGTTCTTTATTTTTTGCTTTCCTACATATATTTTATGGCAAGGGTATTTTTAAACCTTCATTTCAATGTAAAAACAATAAGCATAAAGAGTACTTATCTGCTTATTTACCTTGGGATAGCTCTGCTTTTTATACAGTGGATAGTAAAGAATTATTTCCTTTTATTCCTTGATTACAGATGGATCCCCTAAGGAGCTTTTAAAGGAATGTCAGGGCCTTTTATCAAAGACCACTCTGGCGCTTGATCCACAGGGAAGGGTAAGTCCTGATTCTGTAACGGGAAGGCCTATCTCATCGGCCATAACCTGTCCCCCAAACTTTTTAATAACTGTCATACTTAATATATAGGAAAGAACTGCAGGCTGGAGACCCGTGGTATAGGAATTTATCAGGAAAAAGAGAGGAGTGTCGGATAAAAGCAGAGTGCACTTTTCAATAAAGGGGAAAAGAGACTCTTCAAGCTTCCATATCTCACCCTTTGGTCCTCTGCCATAGGAGGGAGGGTCCATAATTATGGCATCATATTTATTGCCTCTTCGTATTTCTCTTTCCACAAATTTAACACAATCATCCACCAGCCATCTGATGGGAGCCTCCTTAAGACCACTGGACACCGCATTTTCCCTGGCCCAGTTAACCATTCCCTTTGAGGCGTCAACATGGGTTACCCTTGCTCCGGCTCCTGCTGCAGAGAGAGTAGCTCCCCCGGTATAGGCAAAGAGGTTTAAAACAGAGACAGGTCTTTTTGCAGCTGAAATAAGCTCGGAGAACCAGTCCCAGTTAACGGCCTGTTCGGGAAATATTCCGGTATGCTTGAAGCTGAAGGGCTTCAGGTTAAAGGTAAGCCCCCTGTAGCTAATGGCCCACTGATCGGGGAGATCAAAAAATTCCCATTCTCCGCCCCCTTTATTGCTTCTGTGATAGTGAGCATTGGGTTTTTTCCAGCCCTTGTTTTTTCTTTCTTTATTCCATATTATTAAGGGGTCGGGACGGATGAGAAGATAATCCCCAAACCTTTCAAGCTTTTCTCCCAGGGATGTATCTATTACCTCATAATCCTTCCATTTGTCTGCTGTCCACATGCCTTTTTTCCTTTCAGATGATCTTTCATTAGTATCTTATCCTAATGTAAAGGCTAATACAAGAGCTACTGAGGGGGAAGCTGAAGCCCCGGGCAGGAGAAAAAGACTCTTTGCATCCGATTAAATACAAAAAAATAAAAAAATCCCTTGCATTAGTTGATTTTGTCGTGTATACTTTCACTTGCTGTGGCATTGATAGCTGTGAAGCGTGAGGTTGCTGAGCAGGATTTTGATCAGAGATGAAGACAAACATCAAAGAGAAGGATCTGTTAAGTCTCAGGTTTTCCGTGGAGCGAATGTCAAGTTAATAAACTGGCGACAAGTCACTGTACGTATTCATTTGTCTACATATGGCAGAAAGAACGTGTAAGTCAAGGATTGTGTTAAATTTTATGACACGCACGGGAGAGTGTACAGTCACCGCTTGTCGTACTTATAAAATAAAGTGCGAAAAGGAGGCGACTTTTTTTATGGCAAATCAGATTATGAGAATCAAATTAAAGGCGTATGATCACACCCTGGTAGATGCTTCTGCAAAGAAGATCATCGAGACTGTTAAGAAGAACGGTTCACAGGTAAGCGGTCCGGTACCCCTTCCTACCAAAAAGGAAGTAGTTACCATCTTGAGAGCTGTTCATAAGTATAAAGATTCCAGAGAACAGTTTGAATTGAGAACTCATAAGAGACTTATCGATATCATATCACCCACACAGAAAACGGTTGATTCATTGTCAAGACTGGAAATGCCTGCAGGTGTATATATCGATGTAAAAATGAAAGAGAAATAAGACCCCTATATATGAACGCTAATCATTAGGCGGTCCGCTATAGTAAAGAAGGAGGTAAAAGAAATGAAAAAGGCAATCTTAGCTACTAAGGTTGGTATGACTCAGGTCTTCACTGAGGACGGGTCATTGATACCGGTAACTGTACTTCAAGCCGGACCTTGTGTTGTTACACAGGTTAAGACAGAAGAAAATGACGGCTACAGTGCAGTCCAGGTAGGTTTTATGGACAAGAAGGACAAGATAGTCAATAAGGACAAGTCCGGAAAGAAAGAAGTTGTTCACAGACATGGAGTAAACAAGGCTTTAAAAGGACATTTCAGCAAGGCCGGTGTTTCCTCAAAGAGATTTTTAAAAGAGTTCAAATTTGAGAACGCAGAAGAATATCAGGTTGCACAGGAGATCAAGGCAGACATATTTGCTGCAGGAGATAAGGTAGATGCAACAGCGATCTCAAAGGGTAAAGGATTCCAGGGTGCTGTTAAGAGACTTGGTCAGCACAGAGGTCCTATGGCTCACGGTTCAAAATTCCATCGCCATCAGGGTTCTAACGGTGCCTGCTCTTCACCCAGCCGAGTATATAAAGGAAAAGGAATGCCCGGACATATGGGTGCAAAGAGAATTACCATTCAGAACCTGGAGGTTGTCAGAGTTGATGCAGACAACAACCTGCTCCTTATAAAGGGTGCTGTTCCGGGTCCTAAGAAATCATTAGTGACGATCAAGGAAACTGTAAAGACTCTTGCTTAGTCTTTACGAGAAAGGAGAACATAAACGATGGCAAACGTATCTGTATATAATATGGACGGAAAAGAAGTCGGAAAGATGGATCTTAACGACGAAGTTTTCGGAATAAGGATAAACGAGCATCTTGTGCATATGGCTGTTGTTTCCCATCTCGCAAGCAAGCGTCAGGGCACACAGAAAGCTAAGACCCGTTCTGAAGTATCAGGCGGAGGAAGGAAGCCCTGGAGACAGAAGGGAACAGGTCATGCAAGACAGGGTTCAACAAGATCTCCTCAGTGGACAGGAGGCGGAGTTGTTTTCGCTCCCACACCAAGAGATTATTCCTTCAGACTTAACAAGAAGGAGAGAAGACTGGCTCTTAAATCAGCTCTTACTTCAAGGGTGAAGGAGAATAAGTTTATTGTCCTTGACGAGCTTAAGCTTGACGAGATAAAGACAAAGAAGATGCAGACAGTTCTTAATAACCTTAAGGTAGATAAGGCTATGGTGATCATAGGAGAGGATGATAAGAACATAATCCTTTCAACAAGAAACATTCCTAACGTTATCACAGCATCAATAGGCGGCCTCAATACCTATGACGTAATGAAGTATAATACGGTTATCGCAACAAAGGATGCCGTTGCAAAGATTGAGGAGGTGTACGCATAATGGCAAATATTCAATATTATGACGTAATCCTTGAGCCTGTTATCACAGAAAAGAGTATGTCGGGAATGGCTGATAAGAAGTATACATTTCTTGTTCATACAGAGGCTAACAAGACAATGATCAAGGAAGCGGTTGAGAAGATGTTTGAAGGCACAAAGGTAGAGTCTGTAAATACTATGAACCTTGACGGCAAAAACAAGAGAAGAGGTCGTGTTACAGGAAAGACCGCAAAGACTAAGAAGGCTATTGTGCAGCTTACAGAGGACAGCAAGGAGATAGAAATCTTCTCCGGACTGTAAGAAATTTTGAGATAAGGAGATAAGATCATGGGAATCAAAAAATATAACCCATATACACCTTCGAGGAGACAGATGACAGGGTCTGATTTTTCTGAGATCACTAAGAAGACTCCTGAGAAATCATTGCTGGCTCCTAAGAAGAAAAACGCCGGTCGTAATAACCAGGGTAAGATAACTGTAAGACATCACGGCGGTGGAAACAGACAGAAATACAGAATCATAGATTTTAAGAGAAAGAAGGATGGAATTCCTGCAACTGTTATCGGTATCGAGTATGATCCCAACAGATCCGCAAATATAGCACTTATATGCTATGCAGACGGGCAGAAGGCATACATCCTTGCACCTGAAGGACTTACAGACGGAATGAAGGTTATGAACGGACCTGAAGCCGAGGTAAGACTTGGAAACTGTCTTCCTTTATCAAAGGTGCCTGTAGGTACTATGGTACATAATGTTGAGCTTCATCCCGGAAAGGGCGGACAGATGGTAAGATCTGCAGGAAACTCAGCTCAGTTAATGGCTAAGGAAGGAAAGTATGCAACCCTTAGACTTCCTTCAGGAGAAATGAGAATGGTGCCCATCGAGGCAAGGGCTTCAATCGGTATCATCGGAAACGGCGATCACAACCTTATAAATATCGGTAAGGCAGGACGTAAGCGCCATATGGGAATAAGACCTACAGTAAGAGGTTCCGTAATGAACCCTAACGACCATCCACACGGCGGTGGTGAAGGCAGAACAAGTATCGGTCGTCCCGGCCCCTGCACACCCTGGGGTAAACCCGCTCTTGGTCTTAAGACCAGAAAGAAAAACAAACAGTCCAACAAGATGATCGTAAGACGTCGAGATGGTAGTGTAATCAAGTAAGAGGAGGAAGATGAAAAATGGCAAGATCACTAAAAAAAGGCCCATTTGCAGATGCAAGTTTACTTAAGAAAGTGGATGCTATGAATGCTGCAAACGACAAGCAGGTTATCAAGACCTGGTCACGTCGTTCCACGATTTTCCCGTCATTCGTTGGTCACACAATTGCCGTTCACGATGGAAGAAAGCATGTCCCTGTTTATATTACAGAAGATATGGTTGGACATAAGCTTGGTGAGTTCGTTGCAACAAGGACCTACAGAGGACATGGCAAGGACGAGAAAAAATCAAAGGTGAGATAAAAAGATAGTTTGAAAGGAGGTTTCATCCATGGCAAAAGGACATAGATCCCAGATCAAAAGAGAGAGAAATGCAAACAAGGATACAAGACCGTCGGCAAAGCTATCTTTCGCCAGAGTCTCTGTACAGAAGGCTTGTTTTGTATTAGATGCTATCAGAGGTAAGGACGTAACAACTGCACTTGGTATCCTTACATATAACCCAAGATATGCATCAAGCATAATAAAGAAACTTTTGGAGTCCGCTATAGCAAATGCGGAGAATAATAACGGAATGAATGCTGACAACCTTTATGTTGCAGAATGTTATGCAAATAAGGGACCCACAATGAAAAGAATCAGACCAAGAGCACAGGGCAGAGCTTTTCGTATAGAAAAGAGAATGAGTCACATAACTATAGTGCTTGACGAGAAATAAGGAGGAGCAAAATGGGACAGAAAGTTAATCCTCACGGCTTAAGAGTCGGTGTTATAAAGGATTGGGATTCTAAATGGTATGCTGAGAAGGATTTCGCTGATTACCTGGTGGAAGATTATAACATAAGAAAATTTCTTAAGAAGAAGCTTTCCAATGCCGGTATATCAAAGATAGAGATCGAAAGAGCATCAGACAGGATCAAGGTTATAATCTTTACTGCCAAGCCCGGTGTGATCATTGGTAAAGGCGGTCAGGAGATTGAAGCAACAAAGAAGCAGCTTCAGAAATATACAGATAAGAAAATGGTCGTAGATATTAAGGAAATAAAGAAGCCTGACAAGGATGCACAGCTTGTAGCTGAGAATATCGCTCAGCAGCTTGAGAACCGTGTAACCTTCAGAAAGGCAATGAAGTCTGCGATCTCCAGATCTTTAAAGGCAGGTTCTCTAGGTATAAAGACTACTGTATCAGGACGTTTGGGCGGAGCTGATATAGCAAGAGGAGAGACTTATTCAGAGGGTACTATTCCGCTTCAGACAATGAGAGCTGATATAGACTACGGCTTTGCAGAGGCTGATACAACATACGGAAAGCTCGGAGTTAAGGTATGGATCTATAAGGGCGAGGTACTCCCAACAAAAGAGAAGGAAGGGAGCGTGAACTAAATGTTAATGCCAAAAAGAGTAAAGCGTCGTAAGCAGTTCCGTGGAAGCATGGCAGGAAAGGCGCTTAGAGGAAATAAGTTATCATACGGTGAATACGGAATCATAGCAACTGAGCCTTGTTGGATCAAGTCAAATCAGATCGAGGCTGCCAGAGTAGCAATGACACGTTACATCAAGCGTGGTGGTAAAGTTTGGATAAAGATCTTCCCTGACAAGCCCGTTACAGCTAAGCCTGCCGGAACACGTATGGGATCAGGTAAGGGTGCTGTTGAATACTGGGTATCAGTTGTAAAGCCCGGCCGTGTAATGTTCGAGATAGCAGGAGTTCCGGAGGAGACAGCAAGAGAGGCACTTCGTCTTGCTACACATAAGCTTCCGGTAAAGTGTAAGATTGTCTCTAAGGCAGACTTGGAAGGCGGTGTATCATAATGAAGATAAATGGATATGTTGAAGAAATTAGGTCAAAGAGCACTAAGGAACTGAACGAAGATCTTGTAGCTGCAAAGAAGGAGCTTTTCAACTTAAGATTCCAGAACGCAACTAATCAGCTTGACAATACTTCAAGGATAAAGGAAGTAAGAAGAAATATCGCCAGGATACAGACCTTAATTACAGAGAAAGCAAAAGCTCAGGCGTAGAAGGGAGTAGAAGATGGAAAGAAACTTAAGAAAAACCCGTATGGGTAAGGTTATCAGCAATAAGATGGATAAGACCATTGTTGTAGCTGTGGAAGACCATGTTAAGCATCCTATATACAAGAAGATCGTTAAGAATACATATAAGCTTAAAGCCCATGACGAGAATAATGAATGTAATATAGGCGATACAGTCAAGGTTATGGAAACAAGACCTTTATCTAAGGATAAGAGATGGAGACTTGTTGAGATCGTAGAGAAAGCTAAATAATTGCTTAACCTTTATAAAGGAAAATAAGAGAAGGAGAAAAAAAGCATGATACAGCAGGAAAGCAGACTTAAGGTCGCTGATAACACCGGTGCTAAAGAACTTCTGTGCATCAGAGTTGTGGGCGGTTCCACAAGAAGATATGCAAATATTGGTGATATCATAGTCGCTGCCGTTAAAGACGCAACACCCGGCGGAGTTGTTAAAAAAGGTGACGTGGTTAAAGCCGTAGTTGTACGTACTGTTAAGGGAGCCCACCGTAAAGATGGATCCTATATAAAATTTGATGAAAATGCTGCAGTTATCATAAAAGATGATAAAACACCAAGAGGAACTCGTATATTTGGACCTGTAGCCAGAGAGCTTCGTGAAAAGCAGTTTATGAGAATTGTTTCACTTGCTCCGGAAGTATTATAGGAGGTGCGGGGAAATGATGAAGATAAAAAAAGGTGATACCGTAAGAGTCATTGCCGGAAAAGATCTGGGATCAGAAGGCAAGGTGCTTATAGTAGATCAGAAGAACAATAAGGTTATTGTAGAAGGCGTCAATATGGTAAAGAAACATACAAAGCCCTCTGTTGCAAATCAGAACGGCGGTATTGTTGAAAAGGAAGCCTTCATAGATGCTTCAAACGTAATGTATGTACATAAGGGAAAACCTACCAGGATCGGATTTAAATTCGATAAAGACAAAAAGGTTCGTTACGATAAGAAGACGGGCGACATAGTTGACTAAATATTAAGAGAGGAGGTTCCGGACGTTGAGCAGATATAAAGATTTATATAAGGATCAGGTTGTTGACGCAATGGTGAAGAAATTCGGATATAAGAATATCATGGAAGTTCCCAAGGTTGACAAGATCGTTATAAATATGGGTGTCGGCGAAGCTAAAGAGAACGCTAAGGTTCTTGAGTCGGCAGTTAAGGATATGGAAACAATTACAGGTCAGAAGGCAGTGATCACACGTGCGAAGAATGCTATAGCAAACTTCAAGATCAGAGAGGGAATGGCTATTGGTTGTAAGGTTACTCTTCGTGGAGAGAAAATGTACGATTTTATGGACAGACTTATTAATCTGGCATTACCCCGAGTTCGTGACTTTAGAGGTGTAAACCCCAATGCTTTTGACGGCAGAGGAAACTATGCTCTGGGTATCAAGGAACAGATAATATTCCCTGAGATAGAGTATGACAAGATTGACAAGGTTAGAGGTATGGATGTTATTGTTGTTACAACAGCTAAGACCGATGAGGAAGCAAAAGAGCTTTTAACACAATTTGGCATGCCTTTTGCAAAGTAAAGGAGGAATTCATTCATGGCTAAAATGGCAATGAAGGTTAAACAGCAGCGTAAACAGAAATTCTCCACAAGGGAATACAGCCGCTGCAGAATTTGTGGCCGTCCACATGCTTATTTGAGAAAATACGGAATCTGCAGAATCTGTTTCCGCGAGCTTGCTTATAAAGGACAGATCCCCGGAGTTAGAAAGGCTAGCTGGTAAGCCTTAGGCAATGTGGTTTTAACAAAATGTTTAGGAGGAAATAAGATGACAACAAGTGATCCTATTGCAGATATGCTTACAAGAATCCGTAATGCGAACACTGCAAAGCATGATACTGTAGATGTTCCTTCATCTAAGATGAAACTCGCTATTGCTGAGATCTTATATAATGAGGGATATATCAAGAAATACGATGTAATAGATGATGAGGGTGGTTTTAAATTGATCCACATCACACTTAAATATGGTGAAGACAAGAATGAGAAGATAATCTCAGGTCTTAAGAGAATTTCAAAGCCCGGTTTGAGAGTATATGCCGGTAAGGATGAACTTCCCAAGGTTCTCGGAGGATTGGGAGTAGCCATTATTTCTACAAACAATGGTGTAATTACAGATAAGGAAGCAAGAAAGGCCGGCGTTGGCGGAGAAGTTCTTTGCTTCGTATGGTAATTGAAGTTTCAGTTAAAATATTTTAGGAGGTACGGGCATGTCACGTATAGGAAAAATGCCAATCGCGATTCCCACAGGAGTTACTGTGGATATTGCAGAAAATAATAAAGTGACTGTAAAAGGTCCAAAGGGTACACTTGAAAGAGTAATGGTACCTGAGATGGAGATCAAGTTAGACGGATCAGAGCTTACTGTATCACGTCCCAATGATCTTAAAAGGATGAAATCTCTTCATGGATTAACCAGGACACTGCTTAACAACATGGTAACAGGTGTAACCAATGGATATGAAAAGGTGCTTGAGATCAACGGTGTTGGTTACAGAGCACAGAAGCAGGGTAAGAAGTTAGTGTTATCACTGGGATATTCTCATCCTGTTGAAATGGAAGATCCCGAAGGTATAGAGACAGTTCTTGACGGTCAGAATAAGATCACCGTTAAGGGTATCGATAAAGAAAAAGTTGGCCAATACGCAGCTGAAATCAGAGACAAGAGAAGACCTGAACCTTATAAGGGCAAGGGTATCAAGTATGCCGATGAGACTATCAGACGTAAAGTTGGTAAGACTGGTAAGAAGTAAGAGAAGGAGCGTGTGAAGAATGGTTAGTAAAAAGTCTAAATCAGAGGTTAGAGCAAAAAAGCATTTAAGAATTCGTAACCGCTTCAGTGGAACAGCAGAGAGACCTCGTCTTTCAGTGTTCAGAAGTAATAATCACATGTATGCCCAGATTATCGACGATACGGTTGGACACACTTTAGCAGCTGCATCAACAGTTGAAAAGAGTGTTAAAGCAGAGCTTAAGAAGACCAATGACGTTGAAGCAGCAGCATACTTGGGACAGGTAATTGCTAAAAGGGCACTTGATAAGGGAATAAAGGAAGTTGTTTTTGACAGAGGCGGCTTTATATATCAGGGTAAGATCAAAGCCTTAGCAGATGCAGCCAGAGAAGCTGGCTTAGAATTTTAAGAAGGGAGAAAGAACATGAAACGTACGATCATAGACGCGAACAGCCTTGAACTCGAAGAAAAGGTTGTTTCGATCAAGAGAGTAACAAAGGTTGTTAAGGGTGGACGTAACATGCGCTTCTCAGCTTTGGTAGTTGTAGGCGATGGCAATGGTCATGTAGGCGCCGGATTAGGTAAGGCAGCCGAGATCCCTGAAGCGATCCGCAAGGGTAAAGAAGATGCAATGAAGAAACTTATAAATGTAGCATTGGATGAGAACAAGAGTATCACACATGATTATATCGGAAAATTCGGAGGAGCAAATGTGCTTTTGAAAAGAGCTCCCGAAGGTACAGGTGTTATCGCAGGTGGTCCTGCCCGTTCGGTTTGTGAACTTGCAGGCATAAAGAATATCCGTACCAAATCCTTGGGCTCAAACAACAAGCAGAACGTAGTTTTAGCTACTATTGAGGCTTTAAGTAAGTTGAAGACTCCCGAAGAGGTTGCAAGACTTCGTGGAAAATCTGTGGAAGAGATCGTGGGATAAGAGATAATATCATAAATCCCTTTTTGTAAGGAGGAAACTAAAGTGGCAGATAAGAAGATTAGGGTGACATTAGTTAAGTCTACTATCGGATCAATCCCCAAGCATAAAGCTACTGTTGAAGCTCTTGGATTAAGGAAGCTTGGAAAGACAGTTGAGTTTGTTGATAACGATGCTATAAGAGGAATGGTCAGACAGGTTAGTCACCTGGTTAAGGTTGAGGAAATTTGATTATAATTCAGAATAGGAGGTGTCACAATGGAATTATCTAACTTAAGACCTGCAAAGGGTTCTACTCAGAGTGATAATTTTAGAAGAGGACGTGGACACGGTTCAGGTAACGGAAAGACAGCCGGAAAGGGACATAAGGGACAGAAAGCCCGTTCCGGAGCACCCAGGATCGGTTTCGAAGGTGGTCAGATGCCGTTATACAGAAGAATCCCCAAGAGAGGATTTAAGAACAGAAACACAAAAGACATCGTGGCTATAAATATATCAGCTCTTGAGCGCTTTGATGACGGGGCTACTGTTGATACAGAAGCACTTCTTGAGTCAGGAATAGTTAAGAATCCCAGGGATGGTATAAAGATACTTGGTAACGGTGAGTTGACCAAGAAGCTTACGGTGAAGGCTAATGCGTTTAGCGCAGCTGCCAAAGAAAAAATAGAAGCTCTTGGTGGAAATGCAGAGGTGATCTAATGCTTAAAACTCTACAGAATGCATTTAAAGTAAAAGAAATCAGAAAAAAGCTGCTCTATACTTTTCTAATGCTTATAGTTATAAGATTGGGGACCCAGTTACCTGTTCCCGGTGTTGACAGGGAATATTTTGCAAACTGGTTTTCACAGATGATGGGCGATTCATTCAGTTTTTTGGATGCATTTACAGGTGGTTCTTTTTTGAACATGTCTGTGTTTGCTCTTAATATCACACCCTACATCACCAGTTCCATTATTATGCAGCTGCTTACAATAGCTATTCCCAAGCTTGAAGAAATGCAGAAGGAAGGCGAGGATGGACGTAAAAAGATAGCATCAATAACAAGATATGTTACCGTTGGTCTTTCTTTGATAGAGTCTGCAGCCATGGCTATAGGATTTGGAAGACAGGGATTGTTGGAAAAATTCAATGCATTAAATGTAATAACCGTTATAGTTGCTCTTACAGCAGGTTCTGCTTTCCTTATGTGGATAGGTGAGCAGATAACCGAAAACGGAGTTGGAAACGGTATATCCATAGTTCTTGTTATAAATATTATTTCAAGAATACCTCAGGATTTTGCTTCACTTTATGAGCAGTTTATGAAGGGCAAATCCGTTGCGACCGCAGTTCTTGCAGCAGTGATCATCATAGCCATCATACTTATTACTGTGGTACTTACGATCATGCTTAACGGTGCGGAGAGAAGGATACCTGTTCAATATGCAAAGAAGGTTCAGGGAAGGAAGACCGTAGGAGGACAGTCTTCACATATTCCTCTTAAGGTTAATACCGGTGGTGTTATACCCATCATCTTTGCATCCAGTCTTATGCAGCTTCCTGTAGTTATCGCTTCATTTGTAAATAAGAGCGGTCCCTTATGGTGGCAGAGGATCCTTCAGACCTTAAATTCAGGAAACTGGTTTAAGCCCTCGGCTCCCGGATATTCTATAGGAGCAGTGATCTATATTGTTTTGGTAATATTCTTTGCTTATTTCTATACATCAATAACCTTTAATCCTTTAGAGGTTGCAAACAATATGAAAAAGCAGGGAGGTTTTGTTCCCGGTATCAGACCGGGTAAGCCCACCAGTGACTATCTTACAAAGATATTAAATTATATTATCTTTATTGGTGCAGTGGGACTTATAATAGTTGCTATCATACCCATAATCTGTAACGGTATTTTTGGTGCAAGTGTTTCCTTTGGTGGAACCTCGCTGATCATCATAGTAGGCGTTATACTTGAGACCATTAAACAGATAGAGTCACAGATGCTGGTACGTAACTATAAAGGCTTTTTAAATGACTAAGTAAGTACGTGAAGAGACAAGGCCTTAAAGCCTTGTCTTCACGTGTATTAGAACCCGTTATTTTCTTTGGTTTTGACATAGGAAGAAATTCAGAATAAATAAGGAGCTATGCAGATGAAGATAATTATGCTTGGTGCCCCGGGAGCCGGAAAAGGAACCCAGGCTAAGAAAATAGCAGCAGAGTATGGTATACCTCATGTTTCCACAGGGGACATTTTCAGAGCTAACATCAAGGAGAACACTGAACTTGGAAAAGAAGCAAAAAGCTATATGGACAAGGGTCAGCTTGTTCCCGATGAACTGACGGTTAAGATTCTTCTTGACAGAGTTGCAAAGGATGACTGCAAAAAGGGTTATGTTTTAGATGGATATCCAAGAACCATTCCTCAGGCTGAGGTCCTTGATAAGGCTGTTAAGGAGTTAAATGAAAAGATCGATTATGCAATAAACGTGGATGTGCCTGATGAGAACATAATCAACAGGATGAGTGGAAGGAGGGCCTGCGTGAAGTGTGGAGCCACCTACCATATCACATTTATGCCTCCTAAAAAGGAAAATGTCTGTGACAACTGTCAGAGCCAGCTTATTATCAGAGATGATGATAAGCCCGAAACAGTAAAAAACAGACTTAAGGTCTATCACGACCAGACTCAGCCCCTTATTGAATATTATAAAGGACAGGGTATTCTCAAAGAGGTTGACGGGACAAAGGATATCGATGTGGTATTTGAGGATATTAAAAGCATTTTAAATGCTTAATTATTCAGGATCTTTTCAGATCAAATATAATATGAGAGAAAGGCTTATTTATGGCAGTTTCAATAAAATCCGAGAGAGAAATTGAGTTAATGCGTGAGTCCTGTAAAAGACTTGAGTATGTGCATGATAAGCTTGGGGAAGAATTAAAGCCCGGTATGTCAACCCTTGATATTGACAGGCTGGGTGATCAACTTATAAGAGAAGAGGGAGGTATCCCGAATTTTCTTAATTATAATGGATATCCCGCATCCATATGTGTGTCTGTAAATGAAGAGGTGGTTCACGGGATTCCTAAGAAGGACAGGATCATCAAGGAAGGGGATATAGTCAGCCTGGACGCGGGACTTATATACAAGGGTTATCACTCCGATGCAGCCAGAACCTATATGATAGGAGATGTGGCAAAAGAGGTGAAGGACCTTGTAGAGAGAACCAGACAGAGCTTTTTTGAGGGCATAAAGATGGCAAGAGAGGGCAATCATCTTTATGATATATCAAATGCCATAGATGACTATATAAGCCAGTTCGGATACGGAATTGTAGAAGATCTGGTGGGACATGGTATAGGAACAAAGCTTCACGAGGATCCCCAGATTCCTAACTTCAGACAGAGAAAAAGAGGTTTATTGCTTAAAGCGGGTATGACACTTGCAATCGAACCTATGATAAATCTTGGGACAGGGGATGTTGACTGGCTTGACGATGACTGGACGGTTGTTTCGGCAGACAGAAAGCCCAGCGCTCATTATGAGAATACTATTCTTATCACCAAGGGTGATCCTGAGATATTAACATTAAACAGCAGGAGGTAATGGATGCTGCCCGGTAGTTATGTAAGGTCACTTTCAGGGCATGATGCCGGTAAGGTGTACATTCTTGTTAAAGAGGAAGGAGATATGCTTTTTTTATCAGATGGAAGATTAAGGCCTCTGAATAAGTTAAAGAAAAAGAAAAGAAAGCATGTCCAGCCCATTAATAGTATCAGCCATAATAAGGATATAATTGAAAGGCTGAGTAGGGATGAAGATTTTGAAATAAAGATAAGCAGTATTAATAATGAAGAGATAAAGCGTGCCATAAAATTATATCTGAGTCAGGATAAGGACTGACTCGGATATAAGGGCATAAAAGCTTAAGATGAAAGGCCGCCCTAAGGCGGCTGATAATAATGATATATAGGGTGCAACTGGAGGTTTATGCATGTCAAAGACTGATGTAATTGAAATAGAAGGAACTGTAATTGAAAAGCTGCCAAATGCCATGTTCAGAGTTAAGCTTGAAAACGATCATGAAGTTTTGGCACACATCAGCGGGAAACTTAGGATGAATTTTATAAGGATCCTGCCCGGGGATAAGGTGACACTTGAAATGTCTCCCTATGATCTTTCCAAGGGCAGGATAATTTGGAGAGATAAATAAAAAAAACATTGATATTTATCACAATACGTGATAGAATATAAAACGTTCTCGTGTAATCGGGGCTTTTAGAGTTGTGCCTTTTTACAGGGAATAAGCTTTTGGTTTGCTTTTGAAAGGAGGTTTGACATGAAAGTAAGATCATCAGTAAAACCGATCTGTGAAAAATGTAAGGTTATCAGAAGAAAGGGAAGTATCAGAATAATCTGTGAAAACCCTAAGCACAAACAGCGTCAGGGATGATCACAGCCCTATAGGCTTAAGTCATTCATGGATAACTCCGTTAGATCTTCGGATCTGAGTGCGAGCTGTCTGCTATTGATACCGACAGGGTCGGAAAAGTCCGGAGCGATCCGGAAGATCTGTGAAAACAGGTCCAGTCAATATGTTTTAATTTTAAGGAGGAAGAGAAAATGGCTCGTATTTCAGGTGTTGATCTGCCAAGAGACAAGCGTGTGGAAATCGGACTTACATATGTATATGGTATAGGAAGACCAAGCGCTACAAAGATATTGGCAAAGGCAAAGGTAAATCCTGATACCAGATGTCGCGACCTTACCGATGAGGAGGTTAAGAGGATAAGTGATATTATCGACAGCGAATATATGGTAGAAGGTGATCTCAGACGAGAGGTAGCTCTTAACATTAAGAGATTACAGGAAATTGGTTGCTATAGAGGCATTCGTCACAGAAAAGGACTTCCCGTACGTGGTCAGAAGACAAAAACAAATGCAAGAACACGTAAGGGTCCCAAGAGAACGGTTGCAGGTAAGAAGAAGTAAGTTTATTTTAATTTATATTAATAAGAAAGTAGGTTAGTTTTATGGCAAAGACAGGTGCAAAAAAGGTAACAAAAAAACGTGTCAAGAAAAACGTTGAACGTGGACAGGCTCATATTCAGGCATCATTTAACAATACAATTGTTACATTAACTGATACTGAGGGTAATGCTCTTTCATGGGCAAGTGCCGGTGGTCTGGGATTCAGAGGTTCAAGGAAATCTACTCCATATGCAGCTCAGATGGCTGCAGAAACAGCTACAAAGGCTGCTTTGGTTCATGGTCTTAAGACGGTTGACGTTTATGTAAAGGGACCGGGTTCAGGAAGAGAAGCTGCTATCAGAGCTTTAGCAGCAAGTGGATTAGAGGTAGTCAGCATCAGTGATGTGACTCCAGTACCGCATAATGGATGTCGTCCGCCAAAGCGCAGAAGGGTTTAATCATATTTTTGTTTGTAATCCCTGACTTTAAGCGAAGGATCAGGACTGAATATTAAGGAGGAAAATTAAATGGCAGTCAACAGAGTACCCATACTCAAAAGATGCAGATCACTTGGCCTTGAGCCGATGTTTTTAGGATATGATAAAAAATCAAGAAGAACACTTACCCGTTCAAGCAGAAAGGTAAGTGAGTATGGTCTTCAGTTAAGAGAAAAACAGAAGGCTAAGTTTATATATGGTGTTTTGGAAAAGCCTTTCAGGAACTATTATGATAAGGCTGATCGTATGAAGGGCATGACCGGTGAAAACCTTATGATCATGCTTGAGAGCAGACTGGATAACGTTATCTTCCGTATGGCTTTTGCCAGAACAAGAAGAGAAGCAAGACAGATAGTGGATCATAAGCATGTTCTTGTAAACGGAAATCCTGTTAATGTTCCTTCATATCTTATAAAGAGCGGAGATGTTATTGAGATCAGAGAGAAGTCCAAGGGTCTTCAGAGATACAAGGATATCCTTGAGGTTACCGGTGGAAGACTTATCCCTTCTTGGTTAGAGGTTGATCGTGATAACTTAAAGGGAACAGTAAAGAATCTTCCTACTCGTGAGGAAATCGATGTTCCTGTAGACGAGATGTTGATCGTCGAGTTATATTCTAAGTAATTCCTGATTTTTGGATTTATTTTAACAAGATAATAGATCAGTCACATAACAAACCAAAGAAGGGGGTAGATGAATTGTTCGACTTTGAAAAACCCGCAATACAGATCGTTGAGATCTCTAATGACAAGAAATACGGAAAGTTTGTTGTTGAACCGTTAGAAAGAGGATACGGTATTACTCTCGGTAATTCTTTAAGGAGAATAATGCTCTCTTCTCTTCCGGGTTCGGCTGTGAGTCAGATAAAGATAGATGGTGTTCTCCATGAGTTCAGTGCTATTCCGGGAGTTAAGGAAGACGTCACTGAAATAGTTATGAACATCAAGTCCCTGGCCATTAAAAATGACAGTAATACTTCAGAGCAGAAGACTGCTGTTATTGATTTTGAAGGTGAAGGCGTTGTAACTGCTGCGGATATTCAATGTGATCAGGATATCGAGATCCTTAATAAGGATCTTAAGATCGCAACCCTTAACGGTGCAAATGCCAAGCTTTATATTGAGCTTACCATTTCAAACGGCAGAGGCTATCAGGGGTCTGACAAAAATAAGACTGAAGATACACCTATAGGTGTGATCGCAGTTGACTCTATATATACTCCTGTAGAGAGAGTAAATATGGTGGTTGAAAATACTCGTGTAGGTCAGATAACAGACTATGATAAGCTTTCACTTGAGGTATTCACCAACGGGACCCTGGCTCCTGATGAGGCAGTAAGCCTTGCTGCCAAGGTTTTGAGTGAGCATCTTTCTCTCTTTATCGACCTTTCCGAAAACGCTAAGAATGCTGAGGTTATGGTCGTTAAGGAAAGCGATGAGAAGGAAAAGGTTATGGAAATGAGTATTGACGAGCTTGAGCTTTCAGTACGTTCATTCAACTGTTTGAAGAGAGCAGGTATCAATACTGTGGAAGAGCTTACAAATAAGACCCCGGATGAAATGATGAGGGTTCGTAATCTCGGACGTAAGTCACTTGAAGAAGTGCTTGCAAAGTTAAAGGAATTGGGACTCCAGCTTAACAGCGGAGAATAATGATCTTAGTCAGGGTCATCCTGTAAATCCAAAGGGTGAGGATGAGTCTTTTAAGAAGTAACTTATATTAAGGCTTTAGTGAGTAAGACCAAAGGGCATCACAGAAGGAGGAAAAATGGCAGAATACAGAAAGCTTGGAAGAACAAGCAGCCAGAGAAAAGCATTATTAAGAAACCAGGTAACAAATCTTCTCTATCATGGTAAGATAACAACAACCGAGGCTAAGGCTAAGGAAATTCAGAAGATAGCAGAAAAGCTTATAGCTCTTGCTGTTAAAGAGAAGGATAACTTTGAATCCGTTGATGTTGAAGCAAAGGTTCCTGTAAAGGATAAGGACGGAAAAAGGGTTAAGGAAGTAGTTGATGGAAAGAAGGTTACCAAGTTTGATAAGGTAACTAAAACCATTAAGAAGGATAAGCCTTCAAGACTTCATGCAAGAAGACAGATGCTTAAGGTTCTTTATCCCATAACAGAAGTACCTAAGGAAAATGCCGGAAAGAAGAGAAATACCAAGGAAGTTGATATGGTAGCTAAGATGTTTGACGAGATAGCCCCTAAGTACGAGAACCGTAACGGTGGTTATACAAGGATCGTTAAACTGGGACAGCGTAAGGGTGATGCTGCTATGCTGGTACTTATAGAGCTTGTTTAAGTCCGGTAAAATAATGTATATACTAAAGAGGTCAGCATATGCTGGCTTCTTTATGTTTAGGAAGAAAAAATGAATCTTATAGAAGTTAAGAAGCTGATATATGAGTATATAAGGCGTGATAAGGATGGAAATGTGGATGGCATCACAACAGCCATAGATAAGGTGGATCTGGATATTTCCCAGGGAGATTTTGTTGCCATTTTAGGTCATAACGGATCAGGAAAATCCACTCTTGCAAAGCACCTTAATGCTATTTATTTTCCTGAGGAGGGTGTGGTTTACGTCGACGGGAAAGACACCTCTGATCCTAAAAACATATGGGATGTGAGACAGACTACAGGCATGGTTTTTCAGAATCCGGACAATCAGATCATAGGCAGTATTGTTGAAGAGGATGTGGGCTTTGGACCCGAAAATATGGGGATTGCTCCTGAAGAAATATGGGATAGGGTAGAGGAAAGCCTTGAAGCTGTAGGTATGTATGAACACAGGGAAAGATCCCCAAGAAAGCTTTCCGGAGGTCAGAAGCAAAGGGTGGCCATAGCGGGGATAGTTGCTATGAAGCCTAAATGCATAGTTTTAGATGAACCTACGGCAATGCTGGATCCCAAGGGAAGGGCAGATGTTATCAGAACAATAAAAAAACTGAACAGGGAGAATTCAATCACCATTATACTTATTACCCATAATATGGAGGAAGTAGTCGATGCTGATAAGGTCTATGTGATGGATAAGGGCAGACTTGTTATGCAGGGAAGCCCAAGAGAAATATTTTCTCAAGTAGATGAGCTTAAGGAGATAAGGCTTGATGTTCCCCAGATCACTGAGTTGGCTTATGAGTTGAATAAGGAGGGGATCCCCCTTCCTAAAGGCATCCTTAGCAGAGAGGAATTGGTTGAAGAACTATGTCGATTATTGTAGATCATTTAACTTATATTTATGCCAAAGACACTGCCTATGAAACAAGAGCGGTAGATGATGTTAGCTTTGTGATAAATGATGGGGAGTATCTTGGGATCCTTGGGGCAACAGGCTCCGGAAAATCCACTCTTATACAGACATTAAATGCTTTACTTATACCCGATAGCGGTACGGTCTATTTTGACGGTAAGGACATTTTTGATAAGGATTATGATAAAAAGGAGCTTAGAGGGAATGTGGGGCTTGTTTTTCAGTATCCTGAACATCAGCTCTTTGAAACCGATGTTTTTACTGATGTCTGCTATGGCCCCAAAAATCTTGGCTTAAGTCAGAAGGATGCAGAGCTTAGAGCTTATGAGGCTCTAAAGCTTGTGGGCTTTAAGGATGAAGACTTTTATCAGTCTCCCTTTGATCTTTCCGGAGGAGAAAAAAGGAAAGCAGCTATAGCCGGAGTGCTGGCTATGAAGCCCAGGGTTTTAATACTGGATGAACCGACAGCAGGACTTGATCCCAAGGGCAGATGGGAGATACTTGAGCTGATAAAAAAGATCCGTGAAGAAACCGGAATTACCATTCTTTTAGTTTCCCACAGCATGGATGATGTTGCAGAAAATGCAGAAAGACTTATTGTAATGTATAAAAGTCATCTTGTATTTGATGACAGCCCGGTAAATGTTTTCAGTCATTATGAAAAGATGAAGGAGATCGGTCTTGATGTGCCGCAGGTTATGCAGGTTTTACTGGAGCTGAAAAGAAGAGGATTTCCTGTTGAGACTGACAGGATAACCTTAAATGACGTTAAGTCGGAAATATTGAGGTTGTTAAAAAGATGATTAAGGACATTACATTAGGACAGTATTACCCCTCAGGATCCATTCTTCATAAGCTTGACCCCAGAGTAAAGGTTATGGGAGCCCTGATATATATTATTTCTCTTTTTATTTTTAAAGGGAAATTGGGCTATATAGCAACGACAGCATTTTTGATCTTTCTTATAATGATCTCTTTGGTTCCCTTTTCGTATATGATAAAGGGCTTAAAGACAATAATAATATTTATGGTCTTTACTGCCCTTATCAATCTTTTTATGACCCCCGGAGAGCCTGTTTTTACCATATGGAAGCTCACAATAAGTAAAGAGGGCATAGAGGTAACCGCCAGAATGATCATAAGACTTATTTCCTTAATATTGGGGACTTCTATAATGACCTTTACCACAACCCCGAACCAGCTGACCGATGCTCTGGAGAGGCTTTTCAGACCACTTAAGATCTTCAGGTTCCCGGTTCATGAGATAGCTATGATGATGTCAATTGCTCTTTCCTTTATTCCTATACTGGTGGAGGAGCTGGATATAATAATGAAGGCTCAGAAGGCAAGAGGAGCTGATTTTGATGATAAGAGATTCACAAAAAGGGTTAAGGCCCTGATCCCGGTTTTGGTACCTCTTTTTGTATCGGCTTTCAGAAGGGCCAATGACCTGGCCCTGGCCATGGATTCAAGATGTTATCGGGGCGGAGACGGCAGAACAAAGATGCGGCCTTTAGTGTACCATAAAAAGGACATAATGGCATATTTAATATTATTGCTTTATCTTGCAATAGTGATAGTTATGGGTAGATTATGATTCAAAAAAGAGTAATGCTGACTGTGGCTTATGACGGAACAAATTACAGCGGATGGCAGATACAGCCAAATGGTATAACCATTGAAGGAGTTCTAAACAGTGAATTGTCAAGAATACTCAATGAGGATATCAGGGTTATAGGTGCCTCAAGAACAGATGCCGGAGTTCATGCCGAGGGCGCGATCTGTGTATTTGATACATTTTCTTCCATACCGGGAGATAAGTTTTCTTATGTGCTCAATCAAAGCCTTCCGGAGGATATATGTATTAGAGGATCAAAGGAGGTCAGCACAGACTTCCATCCCAGAAAGGTGGAATGTAAAAAGACCTACAGATACAGGATATGGAATGATGAGTTCAGACTTCCCACAAATTCGAGATATACTCATTTGGTCTATAATGAGCTTGATATTTCAAATATGAAGGCCTGCGCCAGGGTCCTTGTGGGTCAGCATGATTTTAAATCCTTTTGCAGTGTAAACAGTCAGGCATTAAGCAGCGTTCGTACAATATATGAGCTTGAGGTCATAAGTAGGGATAAGGAAGTAGATATTGAGGTGACAGGTAACGGATTTCTGTATAACATGGTAAGGATAATCGCAGGAACCCTTATAGAGGCGGGACTGGGAAAGTGGAGACCTGAGGATATAAAAAATATGCTTGAGGGAAGGGACAGATCCCTGTCAGGTCAGACCGCACCGGCTAAGGGACTTACACTGCTTGCTTTTGAGTTTTGAGAGGTAATTATCAATGAGAAGTATGTATAAGAAAAAAGAAATAACAGAAGATATGAGAAACAGGGCTTCAGAGCTTTTGTCACAGATGACTTTGGATGAGAAGATCGGGATGATACATGGAAATGGTATTTTTGCCACCAGGGGAGTAAAGAGACTGAATATTCCTCCTCTTGTTATGTCTGACGGACCTATGGGAGTCAGAGCGGATTTTTACCCTGACAGATTGGACCGGATAGATGACAATACGGATTTTGCCACCTATCTTCCCTGTGGTTCCGCCCTGGCATCCACCTGGAACAGAGATCTGGCTTATATGCTGGGACAGACCCTGGGAAGGGAGGCAAGAGGCAGGGGAAAGGATGTTATTCTGGCCCCGGCCGTAAATATAAAAAGATCCCCCCTGTGCGGTAGAAATCATGAGTATTTCAGCGAGGATCCCTATCTCACGGCAGAGCTTGCCTGTGAGGAGATTAGTGCTATACAGGAAAGTGATGTGGCTGCCTGTGTCAAGCATTTTGCCGCAAATAATCAGGAGAGCAACAGGTTTGAGGTTGACACTGTGGTTGACGGGGAAAGCCTTGAAAGGATATATTTCCCTGCTTTTAAAGCAGCGGTAGGCTGTGCAGGAGTTTATACCATAATGGGTGCCTACAATAAGCTAAACGGAGAGTATTGCTGTCATAATGACGAATTACTGAGACAGAAGCTGAGAGAGGAATGGGGATTTGAAGGAGTTGTCATTTCCGATTGGGGAGCTACTCATAATACCTATAAGGCTGCTGGGTCAGAGCTGGACATTGAGATGGATATATCTTCGGACTTTGATGATTACTATATGGCGGAACCCCTTAAGAAAAAAATAGAGTCGGGGGAGATAGCTGAAGCTGAGATTGATAAAAAAGTGTACCATATATTACTCCTTATGCTGAGACTTAACATGCTTGACGGTGCAGAAAGAAATCGGGGAGACTTCGGCTCTGCAGAGAACAGGCTTTCCTGTCTTAATATTGCCAGGGAGTCCATAATACTTTTAAAAAATGAGAATATTCTTCCTCTCAGTAAGGATAAGGCAAAAAAAGTCCTTGTGATCGGAGAAAATGCCGACAGGAAGCATTCCGAAGGAGGCGAAAGCGCCGAGATAAAAGCCCTTTATGAATATACTCCTCTTGCAGGTATTAGAATGCTCTTAGGCGGAAACAGCAGGGTCGATCACCTTCTTGGCTATAGCAGTAAGGGGGATATAAAGCTTGAGGAGCTTAGACTGCCAAAGGCGGTGAAGAAGACTATTAAGAGCGGAAACAGTAAAAGCCCTCAAAGCATGAGCCTTAAGGAAAAAAGAAGACTCTTAAGGGAAGAGGTTCTAGCTAACCTTAAGGATTACGATCAGGTGATCTTTGTAGGTGGTCTTAACAGAAAGGGAGGCTATGACTGTGAAGGAAGTGACAGGAAAAATATGGAGCTGCCCTATGAGCAGAGTAAGCTTTTAGAGGAGCTTCTTGAGAAAAGACCGGACACGGTTGTTGTTATGATGGCAGGCAGTTCGGTATCCATGGAAAAATTTGCAGACAAGACCAGGGCTTTGATATGGAGCTATTATGCCGGAATGGAGGGTGGAAGAGCACTTGCGGAGGTTATTTACGGAGATGTAAATCCTTCAGGAAAGCTGGCTGAAACTCTGTATAAAAAGCTGGAGCAGTGTTCTGCCCATTCTCTTGGAGATTTTGGAGAGGGAGAAAGAGTAGAATACCGTGAAGGATTACTGGTGGGTTACAGATATACCGAGAAAAAGGGTATTATGCCCGGTTATCCCTTTGGCTTTGGTCTTTCCTACACTGATTTTGAATACAGGAATCCCTTTGTGGATCTAAATGAAGGTTATATAAGCTGCGACATCCACAATACCGGGGACCGGAATGGAAAAGAGACGGTTCAGCTATATGTAATGAATGATCAAAATAAGGAAAATGAACCTGTAAAGGAGCTTGTGGGATTTGAAAAGGTCTTTCTTATAGCCGGAGAGGAGAAGGAAGTAAAAATCTACCCACGGGAGATAATAAAAGGAAGAAAATACCTTTTTGCAAGCTCCAGCAGAGATATAGAGCTTATTCTTGAAATTGAGTCGGATTCTGGGGAATGTAATGAAAATAACAGTGAATTTATGGGATGAAATGGAATAAAAAGTCAAAATGATGTTGACATATGGGAAAACGGTATACTATAATATTTCGGTATGGCGGTATGTAAAGCAGAACAATAGCCCCGTTCTCTTACAGATCCGCATAATATAAGCTAAGATGTTAATTCCCAAACATCAGGGCTTAAAACACCTAAGGTGTTACAGTTGATTTTAATGGAGGTTAAGACATGAAGACATATATGCCAAGCGAAGCTACCATTGAAAGAAAATGGTACCTAGTTGATGCAACAGGATATACACTTGGTCGCCTTGCTTCAGAGGTGGCAAAGGTTTTAAGAGGCAAGAACAAGCCTATATTCACACCCCATGCTGATGCAGGTGATTATGTGATAATTGTTAATGCGGAAAATATAAAAGTTACAGGTAATAAGTTAGACGGTAAGATCTATTATCGTCATTCTGATTACATCGGAGGCCTGAAGTCAGAGACCCTGAGAGAGAAGATGGATAAGAACCCTGCTCAGGTGGTTGAAATGGCAGTCAGAGGAATGCTTCCAAAGGGACCTTTAGGAAACAAGATGTACAAGAAGTTATTCGTGTATGCAGGTGCAGAGCATCCACATGGAGCTCAGAAGCCTGAAGAATTAAAGTTTTAATGAGGTCGAAAGGAGGAAACTACATTGGCTAAGAAAGTATCAGAAAGATATTACGGAACAGGCAGAAGAAAAAAGTCAGTTGCAAGAGTATATATTATGCCCGGTAAGGGAACTATAACAATAAACAAGAGGGACATTGATGAATATTTTGGTCTTGAGACTTTAAAGAAGATAGTTCGTCAGCCCTTTGAAGCTACAGACAACAATAATAAGTTTGATGTACTGGTAAATGTTCGCGGTGGCGGATATACAGGACAGGCAGGAGCTATCAGACATGGAATAGCAAGAGCTTTGGTAAAGGCAGATTCAGAGTATCGTCCTGTACTTAAGGCTGAGGGCTTCTTAACAAGAGATCCTCGTATGAAGGAAAGAAAGAAGTACGGTCTCAAGGCAGCTCGTCGTGCACCACAGTTCTCAAAGAGATAATGCGCGTTCTACGAGCGATGCAAATACAAAAAGGGAATGTACCCGCAAGTTTACTTGCAAGGGTATATTCCCTTTTTTGTATTTATAGCGCGACAGCGCGACATGAGCAAGACGCGAAGCGTCTGCGAATGGCATCG
>JAILBX010000020.1 GCA_024680675.1 Lachnospiraceae bacterium
GTTAGATAGGCACAAGGTGTAAGCATGGCAACATGTTCAGCTGATGTGTACTAATAGGTCGAGGGCTTATCCAAAAACGGAAGCAGTATTTATGTTGGAAGGAATAAAGATAATTTCAGTGTTCGGTTTTGAAGGTACAAACCTTAAATGATCCTCCTTAGCTCAGTCGGTAGAGCATTCGGCTGTTAACCGAAGTGTCGTTGGTTCGAGTCCGACAGGGGGAGCGATAGTACTTGGTGAGGTATTTTCGAGCCTAGTACGAAGCCTGGATGGCCACTTAACGAGGTATTTACGAGTATAGTGGAGCAGCCGGAGCGATAGTACTTGGAGAGGTATTTTCGAGCCTAGTACGAAGATTAACCGTGAAGAAAACGGTAAAGCTATTATAAAAGGCTCCGTGGTCAAGCGGTCAAGACATCGCCCTTTCACGGCGGTAACACGAGTTCGATTCTCGTCGGAGTCATTAGTTCAATATTTGGTGACATAGCCAAGCGGTAAGGCACAGGTCTGCAACACCTCGAGCGGCGGTTCAAATCCGCCTGTCACCTCTGAAACCTATGAGCAAATAATGTTCATAGGTTTTTTTATTATTTGATTTGATTCGTATATAATACAAGGTATAAAATTATTTTTTGTAGATAAATAAAATAATGATTGATAAGAAAAAACAAGAACATTGTGCATTTATATTTAATTACCAAATTCCACTAGAGGAAAGGCCATGAAATGATAACTGTAAATACACGTATTTGTGAATTTAAGCCAGAATCTGAAGCAGTTCAATATGCAATTAAGGCACTAAGAAGAGATATTACAAATGCATGCTTTGATTCAGAATTAAATGGAATAGAAATTGCTTTTGAACAAAATGAATCTATAAAAGAAGAATGTTTTGAAATTAAGAAAGAAAGTAAACTTATAATATCAGCTTCTGATGATTTGGGATTCATTTATGGTTTATATTACATAAGTAAAATAATCCTTGGAATTAATGAATTCTGGTTTTGGAATGAACAAGTAATCAAGAAGAAAGAAAAATATATAATTTCTGATAACTATTATTACAAATCTGATCCATTTAAAGTTCGATTTCGTGGATGGTTTATCAATGATGAAGTGCTTATTGATAACTGGAAAATAGATGATGATAATGACAAGCCTTGGGAAATGGCTTTCGAAGCACTTCTACGCTGCGGCGGGAATATGACAATTCCAGGAACAGATGAGAACGCACATATATACTGGAAATTAGCTTCAAAAATGGGGTTGCGGATCACACATCATCACGCTGAACCTCTGGGAGCAGAGATGTTTTCAAGAGCATACCCGGATAAAGAAGCATCTTTTGATAAATATCCGGAGCTATTTGAAAAGCTATGGAGAGATGCAATAGAAAGACAGAGCGGACATAAAGTTCTTTGGAATCTTGGTTTCAGGGGACAGGGTGACAGACCATTTTGGTCGGATGACCCCAAATATGACACAGATGAAAAACGTGGTTGTCTTATGAGTAAGCTCATAAAAAAGCAATATGATATTGTGAAGTCTTATGATAAGCATGCTGTTTGTTGTAGTAATCTTTATGGCGAAACAATGGAGCTTTATAAAAAGGGGTTTTTAAAACTCCCCGATGACGTGATTTATATATGGGCAGATAATGGATTCGGTAAGATGGTATCAAGACGACAAGGTAACCATAATCCTAGAGTTTATGCTCTTCCTGAAGACGAAAGTGAAGGAATGCATGGAATATATTATCATGCATCATTTTATGATCTTCAGGCCGCTGCACAAATGACTATGTTACCAAATTCACCGGATTTCGTAATAAAAGAACTCCGTAATGCATATGCTAAAAAAGCAGATCAGTACTGGATAATAAACTGCTCAAATATTAAACCGCACGCTTACTATCTTGAACTAATATCTAAAATATGGAAGGATCCGGAATTATGTTCAGATTCTGATAAATATACAGAAGCTTATTGTAATAAATACTATGGATCCGGTTATGTTAAACAGATATCAGATATTTATAAGGAGTGGCCCAAATATAGTCCGCAATATGGTCCTAACGACGATGATCATGCAGGGGAACAGTTCCCCAATCATGGATCACGAGTTCTGACCTCCGCTCTTATAACAAATTTTAGTAAAAATGCTCCATCCAATTCCTCTTCTGTAGATGAGTGGAAATGGTTTTCTGATAAGGCAACATTAAAAGAGCAGGTTAAAGACTTTAAAAGAATTGTTGTACCTGCATCAGAAGGATATAGAGAATATCTTTCAAAGTGCGAGATAGTTCTTAACGGCCTTTTGGTAGAAACAAAAGAAATATTTGAAGACACCTTTGTATGGCAGGTCAGATATCTTTATTACAGTTACCTTGGTGCAGTGCATTTATGTAATGCAATAGAAGCAGTTGTTAACAGAAATGATGCTCCAGATTACATTGAGTCATTTTATGAAGCGGGACTTGCATCAGAAGCATTTAAAACGGGATATAAAATGATGCGTAGAACTGAAAAAGGAGCATTTAAGGGATTTTTTGTTAATGATTGTGAGGCTGATATCAGGCAGTCACACTATGTAGCAAAAGGACTTATGTCATTTGTGCGATTCTTAGGTGACGGACCACATTTTTATAAATGGCAGAGGAAATTTCAAAAAAATGCTGGCGGAGAAAAAGTTCTTTTAATATTAAGAACACAAAAACATCTAACAGATGAAGAAATGTGGAATATCATATCTTTAAAAAATGATTCTGTCTTTGTGCTATAATTTACTCAGTTAATTTATAGGGAGGGTAAAGTATGGCAGAGCAGACTATGGACGACTTTAAAGATGAGATTGACAGGTCGTTTAGAAAAGTAAAAGAAGGGGATATTCTTGAGGGTACAGTAATAGATGTTTCTGACACAGAGGTTACGCTGGATCTTAAGTATTATACCCAGGGAATCATCAAAGTTGAGGACTTAAGTGATGATCCAAAATTTAATATTCACAGGGATATAGCTGTAGG
>JAILBX010000064.1 GCA_024680675.1 Lachnospiraceae bacterium
AGTAGCTGCGTAGCTGTCATCACCAAGCTTGGAGTAGGTTTTTCCCAGGTATGCGGTTACCTGGGCATTATCGTTCTTTCCTCTTTCTTTTTCAAATATTCCCCTGGCTTCATCATAGTTTCCCAGATAATAGGCATAAACGCCCTTCTGATAATCGCTTAGTCTGCTATTTTTTTCCTGGGCAAGGGTAATATAGCTTTTTGCCTCATTTTCATACCCCTGGGAAGAAAGATCCTTATATATTCTTTCATATAATAAATGATCATACTTATCTATATCCACTGCCCTGTTGTAATCAGCCAAAGCCTCATCCAGTTTATTATCCAAAAGATTCACCTTGCCTCTGAGATAAAAGGCATCTGCCTGCCTGTCATCCATTTCTATTATTGCGGAATAGATATTGCGAGCTTCACTTTTATTTCCCGACTTATATTCGGCAAGGGCCAGATAATAAGATATGTCATAGTCCATTTTCCCCACAAGACCATTTGAATGATGCAGGGCATTTTCAAGAGAAACAATGGCATCCATATATCTGCCCTCCCCTATATATGAAATACCTCTTTCCCTGTATCTTTCTCTTTCTGTAGGCTTCTTTTCACCGCATGCAGTGAGACCTGAAAGAAGTCCTAAAACAAGCGCGGAGCATATGGCTGCCCGCCCGGCTCTTCTTATCCCCTTTTTACTATGGTCTCTATTCTTTTTTATTAGATCTTTTGACTCATTTGGATTGATCGCTTTCATATTTACCTTAATAGTCACTTTCCTATCATCTGCAGATTTCAATTAAATCAAGGGGTTTGCTGATAATATGGGCATAGTCATTGACCGAACCGAATCCATAAGATGCAAAGCAAAAGGGAACCTTGGCTTTTACACAGGCTTCGGCATCCATATGAGTGTCTCCCACATATAAAGGCCTATTTAGACCAAACCGGTCAACTATTAAAGCTATATTTTCCGCTTTAAGCATTCCCGTATCCCCGGGACAGATACCCTTATCAAAGTAATGACCGAGTCCGGTCTTTTCAAAAAAGAGTTCTATATAACCCTTTTGACAGTTACTGACTATATATAATGAATGTCCCTCTTCTTTCAAGATCCTGAGACTTTCCTCCAGCCCCTCATATACCCTGCCTGCTTCTTTTTCCAAAAATTCAAATTCATATTTTGAACAATGAGGCAGGAATTCTTTTCTTTCCTCAAGAGTAGATTCCGGCAGGATATCTTCTATTATATCTAACATGGGAAGTCCGAACAGTCCCTTTAGCCTGTCTGCCGTCACGGAAACATCAGAATATCCATTATCCTTCAAAGCCTTATTCCATGCCTTCTCCACAACAAAGGTAGAATCCCACAGGGTTCCGTCCACATCAAATATTATACCGTCATAGCTGCTTTCTGTCATAATCCTTAATATCCTTTCTTGTCTTCATCCTTATGTCCATTTTTATGTTATAAAGCTTCACTCAAAAGCCGGATCCGGGATGTACTTAGCAAAAAACTCTCTGCTGAACTTTTCCGCACCCTTTTCATTAAGGTGAGATGCATCACCGAAATACATATTATCATACTTTGGTATCTCTAACTCATATATTCCTTGGGGATATATTTTTGAAAGATCTTCTATATATTCAGTATATTGACTTATATAGTCAGGGTTCAGCTCACTATAGGAGCTTTCATTCATTGGACATTGACCAAGTACTGTATTTACTGAATTTTTCCTGCATAACTCAAGAATTTTTCTCATATAAAGGTCTATAATTTTGTGATCTCCATCCATTTTCATGGAAGAATAGCCGGATTCATAGTTCAGATAGTCACATCCATCCATTTTTCCGAAAAGACCATGCCCTTTTTGACTGCTTATTTCCCTATATTTCCCAATATTTTCACTATACCTGTTATTGAACCTGCTATTTAATAATGCCGGAAGATAACTTTGTGGCAGTGAACAATAGCAGCTGATTACATCTGTTATATTATGCTTTCCGTCATCTATTGTATCAGAACCGGTCTTTTTCCCCTGGTAATATACCTTAAAGGCCTCTGCTATGGAAAAATGCTTGAAATAGATGCTTCTGGTCCAGAAGTTGTCCATATATGAATAATGGAAGGGAGAAAACATAATTATAACCATATCCGGGCTTCCATATACTTCCAAATAGTCTTTAAAAGTATAATACATTTCCACCGGTGTGGCACCCCCCACCGCCAGGTTGACCACATTCCTTCCCGATAGTTTTGGAACAAGATCTGCCATAGCAGCAGAGTCTCCAAGGATCACGATCCTTTCCCCATTATCTCCACCCGGATCAAGCTTCCCTCTTTGAACATCCCTGGTATAGCTCCATGCCGGATATTCTCCGTCCTGGTAACACATGGGACAAAGAGCGGTAAAAGCTATGAGCAGGATCGCCGGAAGAAAAGCAGCAAAGAGTTTTGCAAAAAAAAGCAGCTTCTTTTTCATAAATTTATTCCTCACAAGCAAAGTCCCTTTATTTTTTCAGTCAACCTCGCAAATTTCTTCGCAATTTGCTCGTTATAAATCAGATTGCTTCGCAATCCCGCAGGTACCGGGCTTGAACCCGGCACCTGCGAAAAGCTTCTCCCACCACCTGAAGTTGGTGGGTTATCTTTTTGATTTATATATAGCAGACCGATCCTCCCCATCAAAAGCTCTGATATAAGAACTCTGTAGTGGAAAGATTCAGCGAAAATAAGACCAAAAGGATCAGGGTATAATAAAATACCCATCTTATCGTAGCTTTCGTATTATCCAGAAGTCTGTCTATTCTGCATTTTTTTCTTTCACAGCATATATCTGTGACAAAGAGGATAAATACGGCAAAAAGAACAATAAGAAGATTATTTACTCCAAGCCCCAGCTTAAATACGCTTCCATCTATCAGGGTTATAGGGGAAAAATCTTTAAAGATACCCAGGAAAATGCCTCCACTGTCTTTAATGTTGCCGGCTAAAAAGGGTATCCAGGTAAAGGCAACCAGGAGGAAGGTAAAAACAAGAGATAAAAGCTCCCTGAGCTTTTTAATCGGCCCCTTGTCTAAAAGCTCCCCCGACCCCCTTTCTTTTATCGATCCTCTTTT
>JAILBX010000139.1 GCA_024680675.1 Lachnospiraceae bacterium
AACATAGAGGAGCTTGGATCAGAAGTTAAAGTATTAGCAGAAGAAATACCTGCCACGGTTCAGGGGACTATCCCGGATGGTGTTAATTATGTGGTTATGGGAACAACCCAGGCTCAGGTGGAAGAAAAAGGAAAATATGCAATAACCATTTATCGCGTAGGTGACCTGGACATAGAAACAGATATCAATCTAAAGACCATTGATGTATCTGCAAGTTATGGTAAGGATTATATAATTTCCGATGATAGATACAGCACTGAGGTTCTTGAGGTTGAAGGGACTTTGCTGCAGCAAAGTGGAGAAGCTAATGGCTTGGAGAGTAGTGAGGATGAATATGGATTCCTTTCAGAGATAAGTGTGTCAGATAATGCAATTGGTGGGTCTTTGCTACAGGAAGATGGAGAAACTGACAGCTTGGAGAATAAGAATGATGAAAATGGATTCTTTTCAGAAAAAAGCGTGTCAGATAATACAATTGAGGAGAATAGTCTAAAGGACTCAGGGGAAGAATTGTCCCTTGCCAGATTAAAGGAGAGCCAGACAGGGCTTCCTACTAGGGAAACAACGGAGGATCCTGATAGCGAAGGTCTTAGCGGTCTTGTTAATATGATCGTTGAAAACGGGGTTATTAATGTGGGGGATTATCTGGACACATCTTCCTCAACGGCCATACATTTTGATGTAGGAGAAGGAAGAAAAACTGTAGTTTTCGAGGTTTTTGAAGATGGGGAATCCGAGGGGAACGAGATGCTTCAGTTCAATATATGTGATGCATCTGAGGGAACAGAGCTGGCTGAGCCTTATATGGTTGATATTATGATCAAGGATGACGAGCCTTCGGAGAAGTCGCTGATTAGTCTTTCAAAAGATAGTTATAGGGCAGTAGAGGGTAAGGTGTCTATAACAGTAAACAGAGAAAGAGCCGCCTATTCTATGTCTACTGTTGCACTAAAAGTAGTCGGCGAGGGCGATAAGGGTGTTAGAGAGTTAACCTTCCAACCTTATGTTATGGAGAAAAATGTTGAGCTGACTTTTAATCAGGAAAAGGAAGAAGCCCGTTATGAAGTAGAGCTTTATGACCTGAAGGGATGTGAACAGGGTCAGTTTTACAAGGCAGAAATAATAGTTCCTCCTGCTAATAAGGCTTTTGCAGATTCCGGAATAGATGATACAAAAGAGGGGATACAGTCCGAGGATATGGAGCTGGAAGCTTTGGGGGACGCACCATCTGCAGGTGATAGTATTGTAATAGGAGGTCACAACTATAAGCTTGCAAAAGGAGATAGCGAAGGTGTACTAAAAATAGTCAGCAATGAAAATGATCAAATATTGGGAAGAAAAGCCCCGGTTCAGGTTGGCCTTTATTATCTATGTAAAGCTACAGATCCCTGGAAGTGGGGATATTATTATGGAGATTCAGCCTCAACCAGTGCTTGCGGATATGAAGACGGTCATAAGTATGGACATCTTTCCTGGTATTCAAGACTGGTCTGGGACAAGGGAGGAACAGGAGTTGGTTTTCTGACATCTTTAAGACCCTTTGCATCATATTTCTTGGATTACACCTCTCAATCAAAGTATGACAGCGCCCAGACTTCCATGACAATGATGGGCAAAGACTGCTATAGCATAGGAAGTTATGGGGTAAATAAGTCTTTATACACCGGAAATAAAAATAATGTCGATGATAGCGGGGATAAGGTTATAAACGAGAGAACTTTGATGGGACCTTTAAGAGTAACTCAAGGTAGTAACAGATATTACGGAAACAAAGCACACTTAGACCCAGGGAAAATTCCATATACAGATGACGAGTCTTCCATAAGGATCAATATTGACAGAACAGAGACCGGGTTAACAGAACCTGAAGCACATATATATGGTATGGTGGCTATGTTTAAATCCATATCCTTTTCTGTATCAGAACCCAATTCTCTGTCTTATTTAACAAGTGGTGGAAGTACAGAATCTTTGTACCCGGCTATTGCAAAGCTTCCTGACAGGGCGAGAAGGTTTTATGGAGAGAGTATAACTTTTGATATTGAGGCTTATGATAGTGATATAAAGGTTCCCAAGGGAAGGTTAAAGGGATGGGAGATTACTCCAAATGGTGGAACTAAGTTTACTGTTAACAGAGAAGATGTAGCTTCAGGTAAGGTAACTTATCTTTCAAAGGATGGACGAACCTTTAATATTAATGATCAGTTCATTGACGAGTTGACAAGTCACGGTATAGAAGTAAATAAGGGTGAGTTGAATAATGAAGGCTACGTCATGGGAGTAACAGCAAAGCCTATTTTTGAGTTTATAACAGTAAATGTTCAGATATTAAAATCAGTGGGTGAAGGCAGCTTCGCAGCTTCGGAATTATGCAGTACCGGAGAATATCTGTTTCATGTAGGGGACACTCTTAATCTTTCGGGCGTTGCAAAAAAGGGTTATGTTTTCAGTGGCTATTCCATAGCTGCCTACAAGAATTATGATGATACACAGCCTGTCTATTCCGGAGATCTTATTAATAATCCTTTAAATATTAAACTTACTGATTTTGAACGCTATACACTAAGGCCTGTTTTTACAGTAGAATCAAATTGTATTGAAATAAAGATGAGTGAGGAGGCCGAAAAATATTTCACTGTTTCCGGTCTGGTTTCACAAGATGAGCTACCGGAAGACTTAAAAGGTAAAAAGATATTAAAGATTGATAACAGACTGTCGGATGCTGACCCTGTAACTCAGCCGGTTGCCGGGGATGCTTATGAAGTCCGTTTATTAAACAGCAGTAATAATGACGGAAGTTATAGACCGGTCTTTACTATAGAGAATACAGGTCAGAAGGTTAATGGTTATGTGGCCGATATCCTTGCGGGTGTAAAGGCTTCTGAAAATGTTATCAAGGTTGATGCAGAGAAGGTGGACACCAAAGAGTACAGGTATTTTGAGTTAAACAGTACAGCAATCTATTCAAGCTCCAAGCTTCGTGCAGCTGATGGTGAAAAAACATCTGACCCTGCTGTAGGTATTACAGTCAGGGCGGCAGGAACTTATATGCTCGGATATAACAGAGAAAAGGTTAAGGCTCCCATTGTTATCAGAAACAGTACTTTTACTGATTACAAAGGAAAATTTTCTATTAAAGGTATCAGTGCAATACCCGGAGATGTTATTTCAGTGGTATTTGATAATGAAGACAGACAGCAGGTAAAATATGTCAAATTGCCTTATAAGATTGCTCCGGTTAAGAGTACTTTTTCCATCATGGTTCCCGATGACGATACTAAGGCTATGAAGGCTGAGGAGGTCACAGAAAATGCCTGTATCATTAATATCGATAGTATGGGCATGCCGATATATTCTCCCAGAGCGCCAAAGATTATAAAGGTGGATTATTCCTATGATGCTGATCCCATGAGGGATACTCTTAAAAATTTTGTAGAATTAAGACCCGGGGAAAATATATCCATAAGTACATATGTGGATCAATCACAGGGAAGTGTTAAGGCTGTCAGATATTTGATCTATGATTCTTATGGGATTAAGAGAGAACTGGATACCGAAAAAACGGAAATAACCACCCCTCTTCCTACAGGAGATAAAAATATCTATAAAGCTACTTTTAAAGCCATGTCAGATATTAAGGCAGGAGATACGCTATATGTTCAGCTTATAAGTAATGAGGCAAAAAGGGTTACATACGATGACGGTAGTCAGGTTGATAAGGTTTTTAAGGAGTATGCAAGGATAGATACCGGTCTTACCTTCGGAAACCTGAACGAAGCAGATGATCCTCAGAGCTTTACCATTGATATCAGTGCCGGTGATTATATGTCAAAATTCCCGCTGATAGGTAAAGTGGGTGATGGTTTAATGGCAAAAACAGGTGCTCTTCAACTTGAGAAAACTCTCATCGATGAGAGCAATCCCACAACCTCACCTTTTGTAGTTACAGTTGGATTATCAGTTTCTGTTAATAATGCCAAGAAGCAGATGAAAAGGTTGTCTGAACTCAGAAACGGCAAACATAAAGATGCTGTTGAGGAAGAAGCTGAGGTAAAAAATATTCAAGAAAAAGTTGCGGAACTTGATGTTGATGCGTATGCAAACGATCAGGAACAGCGGAATCTTGAAAGACTTATCGCAGGAAGAGGTGCAGAGGATAGAGCCCGTATAACTGAAAAATGGTCCCAAGGGGTTCGGAAAAGATATCAAAAAGAGCTTAGAAAGGCACAGCTTCCGGATTCAGTGGCAAGTTTAAACAGACAAGACCCTAACAATCCTCCATTAGATATAAAATTTGCCGCAGTTCTTCAGCTTTTTTATACCTTTGATACAGAAAAAAATGAATTTATTTTTGCCGGAGGACAATATCTTCTTGGTATAGGAGCTGATTATAAAAGAGCCTGGCATTATGTGGTGGTTTGTTTGCCGGCTTATATAGCTATAGAAGCATCCGGATCCTTTTATATTGATGGAAGGTTCCTGACTGAAAATACCAAGACTACATATGCGCAAATGAAAAAGGCGGCAGATATTTCCGATATAACCAATCTTGGACTTATAACCTTAGATCCTACGATTTCTTTTAAGTTTATGCCCGGAGTAGGTTTTTACGGAATAGTTGGTGCAAGGGGAGAAGTATCGGTAGTAGGTACCTTAAGGTATACGTTTAACAGTGTAAGGAAAGGTGACAAAGGGGGTTCTTATATAAGTGTCGGAGGCGGCATTGGTTTTGACGCCCTATTATTTTCATTTAATTTAAATCTTGGAAAGGTAGAAAAGAAGACAGGAGTATTTAAAACTAATAGTAAGCTTCAGAGTGACGAGTCCGATGAGGGTCTAAACCAGATCAAGGAAACAAAATCATTAGTTCCTTTTTACACTGAAGGAGAAGAAATATGTTATTTAGGAGCTGAATCCTCAGAAAATGAAAGCCTTGAAAATGTGGGACTTACCTTAAAAGCACCTGAAAATATAGAAGAAAAAGTGCTGGTTGATAACGGAGCAAAATATCTTCGTCCCCATATAGTATACGGTGAGGGTATACGTGTATTAACATATTTAAGTAAAAATAACGGAAAAGCAAATTTAGTATACTCTATAGATAAGGGTGATGGCTTTCAGCTACCTAAACGTGTAGATCCTGAAGGTCTTGGAACCGATTCCAAAAACCATATGATTATCAAGGATGGAAAGGTTTATATTGCCTGGACCGCTGCGGATAAAACTCTAAATGACGTTGTTATTGAGGAAGATGGAGATAATAGTGAAGACATCGAGGCTGCCAAAGAAGCACTTATGTCGACAAACATAAAGATGTCAGTTTACGATATTTCCACAGATACAATGTCTGAGCCCATTCTTGTTACAAACGATAAGTTTGTTAACAGTGATGTAATGCTCTGCGCAGAGAAAAATAAAGTAATATTATATTATTATAAGAAGGATATTAAGGATGCAAGCACAATGAATGAACTTGTATCTCATAATTCCAACTATACGACCTGGGCATTTAAGAGTTATGACACGGTCAATAAAAAAATGGATGAGGATGAAGAGTTTATTACAATAGTCCATCCGGAAATAACAGATCCACTTGTGCTAAATTATTATTCAGAAAGTTGTAAAGTTAAAGAAGATGAATGGAAGCTTACGGCTTATTCAATCGATAAGTCTTTAAATGAAGGCGCCTTAGAACTGACAAATTCACCTAAGGAGGTGGACGCTGAGGTATGGCTTGAAGCAAAGAATATCACAAAAGGGGAGGATTCTACTCCTTTAAGAATAAGACTTCAGAGCGGAAATGTTGGTGATATAAAGATAAACAGAGTTAATGAGGATACTTTGATCACTTGGATCAGTGACAGCAAGACGCTTAATACCTTAAGTGTAGATTACCTCTTGTCCCCTACAAGTGATGAAGATGAAGTTTCGCCCCTTGAGCATGTTATAAATGGTGATAAAGATGAAAATGGGGAAAGTTATGATATAGGAGTAAACAGCTTTACATTTGGATTGGATGAGGACGGTGCAGCAAATATCACTCAGTATCAGATTATATCCGGTGAAGATGGAAATGATTATCTTTTTATGATCGCTCCGGGAGAAAAGGAAATAGAGACCGATGAAGATGGACATATTCAGTCAGAACAGGGTATAGAAATTTATGCTGCGTCATATTTTAAAGCAAGCTCAAGCGATGAAAGAAGCGGATGGGGAGATATTATCCAGTTAACCAATTATAAAAAAGCCATAGATGAGCTGACAGCGGCTGTTGACGAAAATCATGCAGCAACGATTATTGCTAATATTTTCGATAATACGATAACAGAAGATGGGCTTAAGAGTGAGCATTTTAAGCTTGTGGAGCTTGATTGTCAGCCTGTTTCAAGCCTCAAAATAGTTGATGGACCGATAATGGATGAGGAAGATAGTTATCCGATTCCGGGAGAAACGGTTAAATTAAGCTTTTCAGTAGAGAATGACGGCTTACTTCCTGCTAAAAACTACCGTATTGATTTTATACAAAGAGCAGGTGAAACAGAGACAAGAGCAGCAGAAAGTATACTATGGTCGGATGACAGTGATACTATTTTCCCCGGTGATGAAAGGGATTTTAATGTTGATTGGACTATTCCTTCCGGTATAAGTGATGAAGAACTGGATAATCTTGAATTTATTACGAGAGTAACTGAGCTTGAGTATAATAATTCATCTAAGGAGTATGGTAGTGATGAGTCTGTCATTTCATTGGATTTAGGTCACCAGCTTATCAGGACGGAAGATGCTCATATTACTTCAGGTATAGAGCTTTTAGAAACTCTTATGGAGATAAAAGATAAGATAGAAGTGATTTCATCCACCGGGGAGCTCACGGATGAAGAGGAAATAGATGTTATAAGATCTCTAAGTGATAAGGAAATCGATACTCTGGGAGATCTTATCCAATATTCAGGTGCGTCTGATCTACAAGAACTGTATAAATTTGAAGAAGAGAAAATAAATGAGGATTATTGGTATGCTGTAGTATATGTAAATAATTCAGGGAATATAACCGCTAATAAAGTAAAAGCTACATTGACTCGTAATGCAGAAAACGCTGCAAAGAGAGAGCTTATGGGAGAGTCTGAGCTTTATGAAGGGATTGGACCGGAAGAATTAAAGGCTTTGTTTATTCCAATAGACCCGGAAAAGCATGAACTCTTTAATGAATATGGGGTTCTGGATGGATGGATAAATATCACTGTTGACGGCAAGTCTATAGGTAATGACATCGGTATTTACAGTTATACGCCGGATAACGTAGGCATAGATGTCAGCGGCTATGAAGATGGAGAGGTTATTCCACTTAAAGAAGGGGAGAGCCTTATACTGGATGTGGTTTGCGAACCCTATGATCATCTAAGTGAGCTGATATTTACATCAAAGGATCCGGATGTAGCTGTGGTCTCGAATGAAGGAAAGATAACTGCCACAGGAGTAGGAAGTACAGTGATAAGCGTCTCAGATGTTTTCAGCGAAAGCGAGCCGAATAGAATAGAGGTTGCAGTAAAAGTCTCAAGGAAAGATTCGATTCAGACGCTAAAGGACAACACCTTGAGATATGATGAGGTGGAAGATAAAGACAATGTGACCCTTTTAAAGAACGGTTCTTATATATTGGAAGAAGGCTTAGAATGGTCTACCTCAGTTAAGAATGCGGTAACAGTTAATAAAAGGACAAACAAACTGACACCTAAGAAAAATACGGAGCTGACTATTACAAAAGGTAATGAAAAAAAGACCTTAAATATTATAGTGGCAACAATAAAGAAATCAAATCAGACATTTACAAGCAGGAGAAAATCCATAAATCTTGGAGAACTCTTTATTGCAACAGATAATCTGCTTCCTGATGTTAAGGATGGGGAATATCAGGTTACTGTAACAGACAAAAAGGGTATTCTAACCTTTGAGGGGCCTTCCGCAGAAAGTATAGCTGATACGAGGCTTTCTGATTTTGTAGTAAAGGCTAACGGAAATAAGGGTTCAGCTCAGATTGCCGTGACTATTGGTGGAAAAGTATACAAAGCGACCGTAAAATGTAACGGATTTCCTGTACTTGAGGGGGCAGGAGATGATAAAGTTGTTTCTTCCTTTGAGAATAATACTATAACT
>JAILBX010000145.1 GCA_024680675.1 Lachnospiraceae bacterium
GCATTTTCATCGATCTCCCATGGCTTCAGGCCATGGAGGGAAAACTCGGGATAACCCGTTTCATTTACTCCAAGTTCATACCTGCCAACCTTAAAAACGGGATGAGCCTTTCTAAAAGCGATAAGTCTTTTAGTATACTCAAACATATCCCTGTTTTTTGTCAGATATGTCCAGTCAAGCCAGGAGATGATATTATCCTGACAATAGGCATTATTATTCCCCCACTGGGTATTTGCAAACTCGTCTCCCGACAATAGCATAGGTATTCCCCTGCTGGTCAGCAATATGGTCAGCATATTCTTCATCTGCCTGAATCTTAAGGCAAGTATATCGGCATCCTCTGTCTGCCCCTCTTCCCCGCAGTTCCAGCTGTTATTATCATTGCTCCCGTCTCTGTTATCCTCACCATTTGCCTCATTATGCTTTTCATTATAGGAAACAAGATCATATAAAGTAAAGCCGTCATGGCAGGTAACAAAATTTATGGAGGCAAGTGCGCTTCTACTGCCATAGAGATCCATAGAACCCTTAATACGCATAAAGAGCTCAGGTGCACATCCTGCATCCCCCTTTATAAACTTCCTTAAACAATCTCTGTATCTTCCGTTCCATTCAGACCACCTCTTCCAGGAAGGAAAGCTTCCGACCTGATACAGGCCCCCTGCATCCCAGGCCTCTGCAATTAAAATACTCTTTCCCAAAACAGCATCATGAGCAATGCTGTCAAGCAGAGGCGGCTCGATCATAGGGGTTCCATCCTCATCCCGTGAAAGAATTGAGGCCAGATCAAATCTGAAGCCATCCACATGGTAAGTTGCAACCCAGTATCTCAAACAGTCAAGAACGACCTTCCTCACCACCGGATTATTACAGTTCATGGTATTGCCGCATCCACTGAAATTATAATAGTAGCCTTCGGGGGTAAGAAGGTAATAAGTCCGGTTATCAATTCCTTTGTAGGAAATATAGGGCCCCATTTCATTTCCTTCAGCTGTATGATTAAATACAACGTCAAGAATTACCTCTATACCATTCTCATGAAGCTCCTTAATAAGACTCTTAAATTCCTCGGCCTCCATTCCAAACCTGGCGGCAGCGGCATATCCTGCCTTTGGTGCAAAGAAATCCACAGTAGAATAGCCCCAATAGTTATAGAGCCTCTTCCCGTCAATAACTCTGGAATTTTCAAATTCATCAAATTCAAAGACCGGCATAAGCTCAACACAGTTTATACCAAGCTCCTTCAGATACGGGATCTTTTCGATTATCCCGCTGTAGGTCCCCTTATGTTTAACATTACTGCTTTCATGAGCAGTAAAGGATCTTACATGCATTTCATATATTATAAGCTCTCCCTGCCTTATTTCCAGAGGCTTATCCTGGTCCCATATATAATCCTCAATGACAATCTCCCCTCTGTAGGGAAAGGGATCATCAGGATCCGGCACTCTTCCCCATACCGTTCTACCCGCCACAGACTTTGCATAGGGATCAAGCAGGATCTTGTTTTTATCAAATATCAGGCCTTCTTCGGGAATATAGGGCCCGTCAAATCTGTAACCGTATTCTGTAGTCTCCGTATTTATACCATATACCATCATGGTATAAACATTTCCTATACGAAATTCTTCGGGAAAGGGAATCTCTACCCAGGGAGCTTTCTGACCATGCTTAAATAAAACAAGGGTGCAGCTTGTGGCTTCCTTGGAAAAAATACTGAAATTAACACTTCCGTCAGATCCCATAGTCGCTCCGAAGGGAAAGACATGACCCATCCTGTATTCTAAACTCTTGATCTTTTTTGTAGGGATTGTGTCAATTAATATCATTAAGGCTCTCCTTCCTTCTTTATTGATTTTTAATTGAACTGTAAAGACATGTTTACTTTTTCTGATATCATTAAACAGTAAAGCGGAAATTACAATTCGTTTACACAGGTTCCTTTTTCTTCAAAGCATGAAATAAGGTTTTTTACTGTGGTATCCGCAATATTATTAAGGGCTTCCTCAGTCAGAAAAGCCTGATGGGAGGTAACGATAACATTAGGCATTGATATAAGTCTTGACAAAAGCTCATCATTTAAAATATGGCCTGATCTGTCTTCATAAAAAATATCAGCTTCCTCCTCATACACGTCAAGGCATGCAGCTCCAACCTTCCTGTCCCTGATACCATCTAAAAGAGCCTCAGCATCTATAAGTGCTCCTCTTGAAGTATTTAATATGACCACACCCTTTTTCATCTTTTTTATGGATGCTTCATCTATAACGTGGTAGGTCTCTTCTGTCAGGGGACAGTGAAGAGAGATTATATCACTTTTTTCAAAAAGCTCATTAAGTTCAACATAGTTTATCCCGCTATCCTTTGCGGGAAACTTATCATAGGCAACTATATTCATTCCAAAGCCACGACATATATCCATAAAGATCCTGCCGATCTTTCCGGTCCCTATAACTCCCACAGTCTTTCCATGGAGATCAAAACCCGTAAGGCCGTTTAAAGAAAAGTTAAAATCTCTGGTTCTTATATAAGCCTTGTGAATACGTCTGATAGAGGTTAAAAGCAAGGCCATTGCATGCTCTGCAACCGCATAGGGTGAATAGGCGGGAACATGCACAACCCTTATCCTTCCATGGGCTTCTTCAAGATCCACATTATTATAGCCTGCGCATCTAAGGGCAATGACCTTTACCCCGAAGTCACAAAGCTTATGGATCACGGCCTTATTTACCGTATCATTAACAAATACGCAGACCGCATCATATCCCCTCGCAAGCTCCACAGTATCCTCTGTAAGCCTGGTTTCCAAAAACTTAAAGGAAAGATCATGACTTTTCTCATATTTTAAAAATGAGGCTATGTCATATTCCTTTGAATCAAAAAAAGCTACCTTTATCATATACCCTACTCCTTCCTAAATATTATTATTAATGCTTAAAAGAATCATAACACAATCTGATCCGGGACAGCTTTCTACCCTACTTGATATTGCAGGTTACAAACTCTGAGTAACAACAGGTTTTAAATATTATTGCCCAGTCGGAAATACCTGAGGTTACGATAAAATCGGTATTACCACGCTTCTCATGTCCATAGACCTTATCGTCTGTTCTAAACAAAGCCTCCACAAGATTTCCCGGAAATACCTGTCCGCCATGAGTATGTCCCGAAAGCACAAGATCTACTCCGGACTCTGCCTGTGCCTCATAATCGTGGGGCTGATGATCAATGACTATCATATATTTTGACTTGTCAAGATCCTTAACAAGCTCATTCATGCCTGCTCTTTTTCCACCCATCATATCTACTGATCTGTCCTGTCTTCCTATCACATAAAATCTGTCATCAAGAAGGATACTTTCATCCTGGAGCACAATAACATTGTTTTTCTCAAGCTCATTTAAGAGATCCTCTCCTGTATAGCCTCTGGAATTGAAATAACCCTTATCATGGTTACCAAAGGAAAAATACACCCCGTATTTGGTATCCAGATTGCCAAGTACCTGACAGCTTTTTATCATATCCTCCTTAGTGGTATCATCATCCACAAAATCTCCCGCCACAACAACTATATCAGGCTTTGTATCATTTAGAGCCATCATTCTCTTTTCAAAGCCTTCCCCGTCAAAGGTGGTTCCCACATGAGAATCAGCTATCATAGCTACCTTGAGATTCCCAAGCTCCTTATCCGTACTAAGCTCATAGCTTGTTTCCCAAACGTTATAGGCCAAAAAAGCCCCTGTAAGCAGGTAAAGACCTGTAAAAATAATGGCAGCTGCACCGGCATAATAACATTTTGTCTCGGATTTTCTTTTCTTTACAATAAAACCGCCGATCAGATCCGAAATGATCCAAAAAATAAAAAGGTGTAAAATTGCAATAAAAGCATTAATAAAACCTATGGTAAAGAGAAGGACAACCATAAGAAGGACCTGTAAAGACAAGCCCAGAAGAAAGCCCTTTTTTTTATCATTTTTACTTATTATTTTTATGAATTCAAATTTCGTGAACTTAAAAGAAATGATCACGATCGAAAGCAGTCCGCCCAGAAATATGGCGCCAAACATAAGGATCCATCCCATATATTTTTACTTTTCCTTCTAATAAGATTTTCATATTATTTCCAATATTTCCCAAAATCCGTTAACAATAAAATCCGCTCCGGCATTCCTTAATTTATCAACACTTGAATTACCGTAGCTTACACCACAGGTCAGTACTCCTGCATTTTTTCCCATCAAAATATCATAAGGCATATCTCCCACAACCAATGCATCTTTTTTGTCGATCCCCATATCACTTAAGGTCTTTAAAACAGGATCCGGATTTGGTTTAAGAAGCTCAGTATCCTCAGCCCCAAGCAGGTAGGAAAAATAAGCTGATATTTCATTCTTTAAAAGAAAAGCAGACAGGGATCTTTTATTCCTTGAAGTAGCAATAGTCAGTATGATATCCCGTCTTTTCATCTCTTTTAAGGTATCTGAAACCCCGGGAAAAAGAAGGGGAGGCTTCTTATCCTTTGCCTCCTCAAAATATTTTCTGTAAGAGCTGACACATTTATCTATCATGTCCTCTGAAAGCCCCGGATACATCCTTTGGAATGCAAGCTTTGAGGACAAGCCTATGGTTTCCGCACAGGCCTCTTCATCCATGATCTCAAGGCCAAGCTCTTCCATGCTCTTCTGTTTTGCATATACGATTGCCTCTCTGGTATCTAAGATCGTTCCGTCAAAATCAAATATTACAAGCTGCATAATCTACCCTCTTCATCCTTAGAAAAGCTATTTGATTCAGGTTTATTCACTTACTGTCCTTTTCAAAGGTCATATAACTGTCATCAATATATTCACTTTCTATCTCATTATCAGTCCAGACAAGCTTTTCATTGACCGGGGAGTAAAGCAGCCATCCCTTTCCGTTTTCATAAAGGACCTCTCCATCCTTGGAGGACAGCTTGCTGCAATCCTCATATTGAAGACTTCCATCCTCTTCTCTGTAATGGCCTGTCATTTTATATGAAGATCCCTTATCTCCTTCTTTTTCGTTAACGATTAAAATATCATAGCCATCATCACTATCTTTAGCTGTAACCGTAAGCTTTACGGAAGCATCGTCAGGTAAAACCCAGCTTCCCACATAATCCTCAGGAGAAGCTGCCTTTGAAAACTCAAGCCATTCTCCATCCAGGTTCAGCATTATTGCATCCCCTTCCACATCATATTCATAGCGATTTCCGCTTTCTGTTTCTACAATTTCTATACTTCCCCAGTTAATTGGAATATCATCCTGAAAGCTAAGCATACCTGTATGATCTTCATTAAGGGTTATGGTATCCACAAAGCCCTCGGAGGGTCTTACATAGACTCCTGCTATACCTTCATACATAGACTGAGCCGGAAAATCCTTGTAGCTAATGGAATCCATAATAGCTGAGATATGATCACTTACAGCCATGTTCATATCCTCATCCTCACCCATATGACTTATGATCTCAAACTGAAGAACCCCATCTCCGTATTGTCCCGCGATTGCAGTCTGGGATAAGCCGCTTCCTTCCTCTAAAGCAGGCAGCTCACGCCAATATCCCCATTTATCATCGGTTCCCGGGAAGAAGCCCTCTGTCCTTTCTATCTTATCATCATCTCCCCAGCTCTCTGTAGTCTCATAAAGAAGCTCTTCAGGCTGCTTACCTTCAACATAGCTTATGGTCAGCATGTTAGTACCTGCACTGTCCCCAATATAAACAAACTGCTGACTGTGTTCATCAATTTCAGAGCTTTCGATCAGATTTTTATCAAAAGAAACCGTCCATCCGTCGGGACTTGTAAAGCTTTCAAGCGAGTCTTCTGATCCGGCGCTTTCAGAAGCTTCATCTTTATGCTCCTCCTTTGATACTGCAGCATCCTTTGAAGTTTCCTCAATCTTTGAAGTATCTTCAGCTTTTGTGGGCTCTTTACCTGCCCCCAA
>JAILBX010000105.1 GCA_024680675.1 Lachnospiraceae bacterium
TCCCTTTTTTTAAATATCCTATATCCCCTTTTGATAATTAACTTGCAAGCCTGAACCGGATCAGAAGAATCGAAAGATAGCGGCAACCAATCTTCCGTTTTCATATCAACAAAATCATGTAAATAATTAGCCTCCACATAATCTTTCCAATTCTTATTATTCTTCTTCCACTCGTTCTGAATCCAATATCTCAATTGTATATTGTTTGTTAATGGTTCTAATTTAATCTGGTATTCATCCTGTATTTTTAGCTTCTCATTCGCTTCTTGTATTTTGTCAAGATGCGTACTACTCCCAAGACCAAAACCAATTTCAATACGTGCTTTGATATGTTTTATTTCTTTTTCAGAAATAATATCTTTTTCTTCAAATAACTTCTTGATCAACGATAATTTTTGTTCATAAGAATCAGAATTGCCGATTTTCCCGGAAGTTCCAGGACTAAAGTTCGCGCCCTCAGGAATTGGTAAGAAATTTCCTGCAGTATGATAAATAGTTTTAAAACATCCTATATTCGTTTCGGGAGTAAATGCTTTTAGCCCGGTCAACACATCGCATGCAACGTTAATGCATGGCATAAACTCAAAATCATCATAATACTTTTCTTTCCTCGAAATTGAATATCCTTTCGATGAAATCTGAATCGGCTTACACATAGAACGTTTGATTGGTTCATTGTAATTATCTTTATAGTATTCATATTCATCGAATAATACCTTCATGGAATACTGTGACACCTCGTAGTGCTCACCTTGTTCTGGTTTACATACATTGAGAAAAGGTAAATCATTAAAATCTTTTTCGAATACATATTTAGTATTATCCATTTATCTATCCTCCTCATCCATCCTATCTTCTCAACCCTTCTCGAGGCTACGCCTTAGTGAGGCAACAGGTCTCCACGTCGTTTTCGTTGAGCAACACCTTGACGCCGGATTCAGCATCATAATCTACACAGTATTTAAATCTGATTTGTTTCAAGATTACAGAGCATCCTTGGGGCAATTCCTCACACACTCCATACAGAGTATGCATTCCGTCCCGTTCTTTCTTTTTCTAGAATTATCCGTCACATCCACGTTCATCGGACAAACTCGCTTGCATTTCCCGCAGGAGATACATTTCTCCTTGGCGCATTTTACTCGAAACAGTGAGAAATAACTCATAGGTTTCAGAAATACGGTAATCGGACATATGTACTTGCAAAAAGCACGATTATCTTTGAACGCAAAAGCAAGAAGGATTCCAACGGCATAATAAATTATATTTCCTATCAGAAATGCCCAGAACATAATCCTCTCAATGCTTCCTGCTTTCGCAAGAAATAGAGCAAGAACAAAAATAAGCGATGCAGCAAATGTAATATACCTTATCCATCCGATCTTCTTTCGTGGTTTTTCCGGAACTTTATACGGCAGAAAAAATGGTTCATCGTGGTATCAGAAAATCCCAGAAAGACCTTATCATTTGCAGTTTTCTGAAGTTCATCATTATCAAACAGATACGGAAGCAAACGATACGTATCATCACCGCCAATCGCACATAGAATCATATCTACATCAGGATTGGCATATGCATCCAACAAATCCGACGCTCTATCTTCGGGATGATTTTTAATATACTCAATCCCCTTGAGAGCATTCTTTGAAAATCTCACCTGAAGTCCCATGGACTCCAACCGCTTTACACCAATCTTCAATTCATGAGTTGCAAACGATTCACCGATGATTCCACTTGAGAGGCTGACAATCTCTATTGTTTTAATCATTTTTCCTATTTTCTCCCGAAAAAGTACTTTCCTTTTCCTTTTCCCTTCATAGGATATATTATCCCCCAATCCAACATCTTTTTAATCAATGCAGATGCCGGAGAAGCCGTTATGGATAACTCACTCATTACTTCGGTACGTCCAAAAAACTGATCATACCCGAATCGCTCGAACAAAACCTGAATATGCTGTTTTGTTTTATTTCTGACATCGTCAGGAACTTCAATATGCTGTTCTTTTTTTTGAATATCCTGTTTTTGGCCTTGAATGTCCTGTTTTCGGCCCTGAATATCCTGTTTTTGCATTTTCCATCGAACATGCATATAACGATTCTTCAATTCATTAGTCTCGCCAAGCAGGAGATTTCTTAAAAAAAGTTCCAAATACTCCGTTGTTTCTCGGATGCCTTTTGACAGATCATTATAGTTTGCTCTTACCAGAGAATTTCTAAAATACCACGAATTTGCCGCAAAAATATCATTAGTAACATCAAATCCCATAGATCTAAGATACTTAATGAAAAACACTGCTGTTGTTCTGGTATTTCCTTCCCCAAATGCATGTATTTGCCAGAGCCTAGATACAAACCTGGCCAGATGAGGAATGATAGCTGAAATACTATTCAGTGGATATTCATACTCTTTCTCAATCCTGATATCATAATCCAGCATTTCTCGAAGTTCCAAAGCGTTACCGTAATGAACAGATTCTCCGTCAAGTACCCACTCCTTCTTGGAAACGTTATAATCTCTTATTTTCCCAGCATGGGAGTAGATTCCTTCAAACAGTCTTCTGTGAATTCCGATATACTGAGGCACTGAAAAAGTAAATGCATTTTCTGAAAGGATAGCGGCTATACGAGTGGAAACAATATCCGCTTCTTTCGTCCTGTCTGTGTCCCTCTCTTTTGATTCCTCATAATAACTCTCTATGAGTCTACCGGCTTCCGAAAGCGTAATCTCGCCCTCAATATTTTGTTTTGCAATATTTTTCAGATAATCAGAAGTATCAAGGCCATCGACTGCCTGAAGCCCCATTGCAGTATACCAGGCATATCCCAGTTCACGTTTGGCTGGCTCTGATTGCCTGATATATTCCTCAAAAGGATCCTTTTTTATATCATCCATCCGCTTCACCGCCTTTCAGGTCCTTGATTCTATAATAATCCGCCATCTTCACATTCAGTTTCACATAAGAATCCGCTTTTCGATTGCTCACCCGCTCTAGGAGCACACAGCTTTCAACATGCGTCGTATGCGGAAACATATCCACAGCCTTTACCCTCTTTAGGCTGTAACCCCTTTCACAGAGATATTTAAGATCCCTGGAAAGAGTTGCAGGATCACAGCTTACGTAGACTATCCTTTGGGGAGCAATGGTGACTACGGCCTCAAGAGCCCTTTCATCCATACCCTTTCTTGGAGGGTCCATTACAATAACATCAGCTCTTATTTCATCCTTATGAGCCGGAAGGTATTCCTCTGCAGGAGCACAGATAAAATCTGCATTTTCAACCTTATTTATCAGAGCATTTCTTTTTGCATCCTCTATGGCCTCTTCAACGATCTCCAGCCCGTGAACCCTCTTTACCTTATCTGCCAGGCTTAAAGCTATTGTCCCTATACCGCAGCAGATATCCCAGACCTCCTCCTCTCCCTTTAGGGCAGCAAACCCTATTGCAGTTTTATACAAGACCCCGGTCTGTACAGGGTTGACCTGATAAAAGGCAGGTGGGGATATCTCGTAGGTCTTGTCCAGAAGTACATCCCTTATAACCTCTGAGCCCCAAATAACATGGTTTTCCCTGCCTAGGATCACATTGGTGGCATCATTATTTATATTTACCACTATGCTTTTTACCCCTTCTATCTTCTTAAGCTCCTTAATAAGCTCAGCCTCATGGGGGATAAAGTCCTTTGTTTTTTCCCCGGATTCAGCATTTATTTCTTCTGTTATTTTTTTATGCTTTTCAGGCTGATTTTTTTTATAAACTTCTGATTTTATTTCTTCATTTTTTGTCACAATGCAGATCGAAATCTCCCCTGTTTCGAAGGCTTTTCGTAAAAGAACGTGTCTTATTTTTCCTCTGCCACTTTTTTCATCATAGGGCTCAATCCCATATTTTATCATATGTTTCAATATAATATCTGATGCTATTTTATTTTCTTTTGGCCCGATGACACAATTTTGGCATTCTATGATATCGTGTGTTCTTTTGGCATAAAATCCTGATATAATTTTGCCCTTTTTATCCCTTCCAACCGGTAACTGGGTCTTGTTCCTGTACCTGTAGGGCTCTTCCATACCCTCTATCCCCTCGAATATCTCCTCTATAAAGCTCCTGTCAAATCCCCCTATTCTTACCAGGTCGGACTTCACCTTTCTCTTTTTATATTCCAGCTGTTCTTTATAAGAAAGGGCCTGGATCTGGCAGCCTCCGCAGCTTTTACTTATCTTACAGGGCGGATCTATCCTGTAGGGCGAGCTCTCAATTATCTTCATTAACCTGGCAAATCCATAATTCTTCTTTGCCTTTGTTATCAGGGCTTCTATCCTGTCTCCCAAAATAGCATCCTTAACAAAAAGAGTATAGCCATCTATCTTGCCTATACCCTCTCCGTTCTCGCTAAAATCTTCTATTGTAAGTTCAACTGTCTGATTTTTCTTAAACTCCATTAAAGCTCCCTTGAAAGCATTTTAAATATTAGATGTCTGATGTTTTCCTCAGATTTGAATCAATAAGGCGGTTAAATCCCAGCCAGCCGCTTCCCGTCGAGGAGGACAGCTGCTCGCTTATGGCCTCAAGCTTTGCATCGGTATTATCCGCAAAATTCAGAGCCAAAGCCTCTATTATTGCAGGCTTTTTGGGAGATCCATACTCATACTCACCATGGTGGGCAAGTATACAATGCTTAACTTCACTTGCCAGCTTTTCAGGAAAACCCGGTATTTCCCTTATCTTTTCGGAAATCATTTCCGTACCCATTACGATATGACCTAAAAGCTGACCGTCATCGGTATAATCATTCAGGGGAAAGAGGGATATTTCCTTGGTCTTCCCTATATCATGAAGCATAGCTACTGTTATTAAAAGGTCTTTTTTCAGTATAGGATAAAGTCTTGCATATTGCTCACAGAGCCTGGTAACCCCTAAGGTATGCTCTAAAAGCCCACCTATAAAGCCATGGTGAATGGACTTTGCCGCAGAGCTTTTCTTAAATCTTGTCACAAACTCCTCATCCTCAACAAAAAATGCCCTGCAAAGCTGTTTAAGATAACTGTTTTCTAAGCCATCTATATATCTTAGCAGCTCAAGATACATATCCTCCAGGCTGTTCTTTGATACAGGAAGATAGTCAGACTCCTCATATTCTCCCTCTCTTGCCCTCCTGACTCTTGCTATGCTTATCTGAAGGGCTGAATTAAACTCCTTTACTGACCCGGATATCTCAACATAATCCATGGCTTCAAATTCTTCTATTCCAGCCGAATTAGGATCCCATATCTTTCCTTCTATTGTTCCCGTCTTATCCTGAAGGATAACATTATCATAGGGCTTTCCCGCCCTTGTAACCGCCGAGGTCTTTTGCTTGACAAAATAAACATCCCTGATATTATCATTTTCATGAAAATTTTCAATAAACTTCATTAATTTGCATCTCCTAATTCTATTTCATAAGAAATATCAACATACTCTTCTTTTCCAAGTCTTTTCACCGTAAGGGTTATGGTCTCCCCCGGCTGATACTTTAAGATGGAATCCATATAATCACTGAAGGAGGAAATATCATCCGTCCCCAGCTTAACTATAACATCACCGTTTTGTATACCGCTTCTCATGGCAGGTGAATCGGCGATAACCTCTTTTACATAGGCTCCCATGGGTATCCCCAGCTCTTCATTTGCTTCCTTTGTAACATCAATACCCTTGATCCCAAGATAAGCGATCTCCTGACCGTTAAGTATTTTCTCAAGCCTTATCTTAAGATCCGATATGGCATAGGCCCTTATAAGGTTCTTGGCATCTATGGTGCTTCCGTCCTGACATATTATTCCAAGTATCCTTCCCTCGAAATCACACAATACACCGCTGGCTTTACTTGATCCGTAAATATCCGTAGTCAGTATTCCCACATTGGAATCACTCATGTTTATAACTATGGCATTGGAGGTTATCTGGCCTATGGCAATGGAATCGGATACTCCCAGGGGATCTCCCACTGCAATGACAGGCCTCCCTGTGATAGACGAAGCTCTGCTGCTTCCCAGATTAGCCATTGTCATAGCCTCCAGGGTCTCCTCCTTTAGTCTGCTTAACTGAATGGCTATAACGGAAAAATTCGTATTACTGTCTGAGGTTTTCAATCCGGCAGTATAGGTATTTCCATCACTGAAAGTAACCTGAATGGAGTTTGCATTGTTGAGAACGCTGGTCTTTGTCAATATCAGCAGCTCTTTTCCGTTATCTGCCAATATTAGACCTGCCGCCCTGTTGTTATTTTCATAACTGTTCATAAACCAGTCTGTATTAGGGGATATACCGGCCACTGTTACCATGGAAGACCTTACCTCCTTGGCTACATCTCCGATCTTTTTATAGAGGACCGTATAATCGCTGACTTCAAGCTCCTCCTTTGCAACAAGGTTCTCTTTAACCTCATCTTCACTCT
>JAILBX010000127.1 GCA_024680675.1 Lachnospiraceae bacterium
ACACTGCCATCATCGGCGGCGGGAACAAAAATTAAGCTTTAGGCTCTTTTAAGGTTCAGGCAGTAAACTGTGCAGTACAGGTTAATAAAGCTGCTGCGGATGGTAGTTCGCAATATAAAACGCTCCAAAATTAAAGAATGGAGGAACTTTTTATGTTCAAGAAAACACTTGCACTACTTCTCGCGGCAGTCATGGTCTTTGCACTGGCGGCCTGCGGGAACTCTTCCTCACAGGAAGAAAGCAACCGGTCAACAGACAATGCGTCCACACAGGAGCAGACGGAAAAGACAGACACGACAAGCACAGATGCAACTGCTGAAACATCAGCTATCGGCACAGTTGCCAACACGCTGGCAGAGGACGAGGACACACTTATCGCCACCTATGCGGACAAATTTGAGCAGAAGACTTACTCGGATTCCGAGAGCGGTCTTTCCATCACTTATAACCTGTATCTGCCGGAGGGTTACGATGCGTCCAGCTACTATCCGATGGTGGTTTTTATCGGGGACTCCAGCTGTGCAGGAAGCGATGCAACGGTCTCTCTGACACAGGGCCGAGGCGGTCTTGTGTGGGCTACCGAAGAATGGCAGTCTGTTTACCCGACAATCATAGCTGTTCCGACTTACCCGGAAACGATTCTTGATGACCACGGCAGTTATACCACAACGGAATATGTGGAGCTTACCAAGCGTTACATCGACTACATGAGCAGCGAATATGCGGTCGATACCAACCGTATTTACGGCACAGGTCAGTCAATGGGCTGCATGACCACGCTGATTCTCGCGTCCGAGTATCCGGACCTATATGCTGCTTGTATGTTCGTAGACGGTCAGTGGGATATTAGCACATTGACAGGGCTGGAAAATCAGACCTTTGTATACTTCGCCGCCGAAGATGACACGAACGCATGGAACGGTGCGCAGGAAGTGATGTCTATGTTTGATACGGACTCCATTTCCTACAAGTATGCACAGTGGGACGGCAATTGGTCGGTTGATGAGCTATCAGCAGCCGCACAGGAATTATTTACAGAGGATGAGGATCAGTATTTTATTTCGTGGGAAACGGGAACGATTGAACCTAAGAGCGGCGGCATGGGAGGTTCCGGTGCACCGAGCGGTGGTTTCGGAGGCCCCGGCGGATCGGATAATTCCGGCGAAAAACCGTCTGGCGGTTTCGGAGGTCCCGGCGGCAGCGGTGACTCATCCGGAATGAGTGGCGGTCCTTCAGGCGGAACGAATAGTTCTTCTTACCATATGGCTTCTTTTGATTATGCATATAACTGTGTGGCAGTCATGGAGTGGCTGTTCCAGAGCAGGACTTGACCTTTTTTATAACAAGAACAGCTATTATAAGAACTATTATTGAAATCGGAAGAGCAATAAGGGCAAGAGAACTTCTTGTTGTATAAGCGATCACTCCGGCTATGATGAAGCCTAAAAAGCTGACAGAGGCGGAGGTGAGGGCATAGGGCATCTGGGTGAAAACATGGTTTAGATGGTTACATCTGGCACCGGCCGAAGCCATTATAGTAGTATCGGATATGGGTGAGCAGTGATCACCGCAAACCGCTCCGGCAAGACAGGATGAAATGGAGATAACGAACATTTCATTTGTTTCTGCTCCGGCTCCAAAGAGGTTTACAACTATAGGTATAAGTATTGCAAAGGTTCCCCAGCTTGTACCCGTTGAAAAAGCAAGGAAGAGAGAAAATGCAAATATAAGAGCGGGAAGAAACATTATAAGTCCTCCGGCTGATGATTCCACCAGGTCGTGAACAAAGTACTTCGCCCCTAAAAGACCGGTCATTCCCGAAAGTGTCCAGGCAAGGGTGAGTATGAGTATTGGAGATACCATATCCTTAAAACCAAGAGTGATGCTGTCGGTAAAGGTCTTAAAATCCATGACACCTCTTATCATATAGAAAAAGAAGGTAAGCAAAAGAGTGACAGTTCCGCCAAAAACCAGTGCCATTGAAGCATCTGCATCGGCAAAGGCCTCTGTAAAGCTTTTTCCTTCGGTTATTCCTCCTGTGAGCACCATGCATAATACACAGTTAAAGATCAGTAAGATAACAGGGAAGAGAAGATCTGCTATAGAAGCCTTGGATGAGCTTGTTGCGGCTTCCTCATTTTCCGAATAAGGTCTGTCCTCCGTAGTGAAAAGATCTCCATGATCTGCATTTTCTTCATGAGTTTTCATAGGTCCGTATTCAAACTTTGAAAATACCAGAGTAAGCATTATTACTATAGTAAGAATTGCATAGAAATTATAAGGTATTGTGTTAAGAAAAACAGAAAAACCATTGATATTGGCTTCCGGAGGGACTGAAGAGGTAACTGCCGCGGCCCAGCTTGATATAGGTGCGATGATACAAATGGGTGCTGCGGTTGAGTCAATAATATAGGCCAGCTTTGCTCTTGAAATCTTATGTCTGTCAGTGATCGGTCTCATAATGGAACCGACTGTAAGACAGTTAAAGTAGTCATCAATAAAGATCAGAACGCCCATTACAATAGTTGCAAGCTGTGCACCGGTTTTTGTCTTTATGTGGCTCGTAGCCCAGTTACCAAAGGCTGTGGAGCCGCCGGATTTATTCATGAGATTTACAAGTATTCCAAGTATGACCAAAAAAACCAATACTCCCATGTTCCAGTTGTCAGTGAGCTTTGAGATCATTCCGCCGTCCTTGTGGTATAGCAGAGTATTCAGCATAAGCACCAGATTTCCCTGTGAATACAGCAAAGCTCCCGTTACTATACCGGCAAATAAAGAGGAATATACTTCCTTTGTTATAAGTGCCAGTATTATGGATACAAGGGGTGGAAGCAGAGACAAAGGGCTTGAGTAGATCGGAGGGATATAATTATCCAGATCTACGACCGAGGGGTTTTTCAAAGTGAAGAAACCTAATATGAGCACCAATATCACAAAGGATGATAAGAATACCAGTTTCTGTTTTTTCATAGCTTTATTTTTCTCCCTTTATTTTTATCAATTCCTATGGAAGGTTAATTTCCCACATTTTTTGATTCTATCACATTTTTTTTTTGATTAAAAGTATTAAGCATAATTCATAAAGCCAAAGGGTCAGGTCTTTATTTTTTCAGGTAATAGAGCCTTGCTTCATAGGGCTTAAGGGAAGTTTCGGGAGTTTTCCCTTCCCTGATATCATAGTTGCAGAGCAAAAGCCTGTCATAACCCTTTTCAAAGGAGGAGGGAAATTTGAAATTTTGCTGCTTGGATGAAAAAGAAATCACAATAAGGAATCTTTCACTTTCCCAGATCCTTTCATAGCAATAGATAAAAGGATGAAAATGGTAATGCTCAGTATAGCTGCCATATATAAGTCCTTCGTATTCCCGCCTTAAAGCAAGACATTTTCTGTAGAAATTCAGGATCGAATGCGGATCCTTATCCTCCCTTTCAACATTTATCCTTTTATAATTTTTATTAATTTTAAACCAGGGCTTCGTCCGGGAAAAGCCGGCATATTTTTCACTGTTCCATTGCATAGGGGTTCTTGAGGAGTCCCTGCTTGAAAAATGGATCCTCCTAAGGCGTTTGGCTAAAGGTTCATTTATATGAAAACTATAAAAATTATTTTTTGAAGATACATCCACATATTCCTCTATTGAGGCAAGAAAAATATTAGTCATACCTATTTCCTGTCCCTGATATATGAAGGGAGTTCCCTGCTGGAAAAGATAACTCACAGCAAGGGCAGTGCCGCTTTCGTAGTGGAGTTTAGTGTTCCCGTATCTGCTTATGACTCTGGGATGATCATGGTTTTCAAGGTAAAGGGCATTCCAACCCTTGCCATCAAGTCCATACTGCCACCTGCTAAAGGCCGATTTAAGCTTTATAAGGTTAAAACGATGAGGGATGTATTCGGTCATAAAGCAATCTGCCATCATATGGTCGAAGTTAAATACCATATCCAGGGATCTTTCCTCACCGGATATGTATTTTAGGGCAGTTTTTACATTAGTCATTGGAGTTTCACCTATCTGGATGGCATTATACTCCTTGCATACCTGTCTGAATTCATGAAGGTATTCCTCTAATCTTGGACCGTCCTTATAATAGGGCATACCGTTGGAGGCAGGTATAAAGGGAAGCCCATCAGGAAGCTTTGGATGCTTGGAAATAAAGGTGATGACATCCTCTCTGAAGCCGTCAACCCCCATATCAAGCCAGAATCTCATTATGCTTTTTACCTCTTCTCTCACCAGAGGATTATCCATATTAAGGTCGGGCTGTTTTTTTGCAAAAAGATGGAGATAGTACTGATCTCTTTCCGGTGAATATTCCCAGGCATTGCCCTCCAGAAGAGAGTACCAGTTGTTGGGGGGTATGCGTCTGCCATTTTTATACTTGGGATCCCTCCATATATAGTAGTCGCTGTATTTATTGTTACGGCTCTTTTTGCTTTCCTTAAACCATTGGTGCTCATCCGAGGTGTGATTTACAACCAGATCCATGATCACATACATATTTCTTCTATGGAGTTCGTCAAGAAGCTTTTGGAAAATTTTAAGATCTCCGTATGCAGGATCAATATTCTTATAGTCCGCCACATCATAACCATAGTCTGCATTGGGGGAAGGGTAGAGAGGGGAAAACCAGATCCCGTCAACCCCAAGGGATTCTATATAGTCAATTTTTTCATAGACCCCGTAAAGATCTCCTATACCATCTCCGTTTCCGTCAGAAAAGCTTCGAACCCAGATCTGGTAAAAGGACTTTTTTCTATAATCATCAATCATAAAAGCTACCGATCCTTTATTTATTTTAACTTATATAATAACATATTATTGGATTCTTTAAAGCTTTAAGAGGGTCAAAGAAGGAAGGATTAAATGAAAAGGACTTGATAGGGCTCCTTTTGGGTTTTAAAATGTGACAGAAGAAGGGAGCTTTGAAGAGGGATCTTAAGGAGTGTCTTATGAGATTTTTAAACGGATATATTTACAGAGGTATTAAAGAGGGCTTTTCCTATGGAGGCTTTGAGGTTAAGAAGGCCTCTTTTTCGAAGCTCTTTTTTTATGACAGAGAGGATAGGGATAAATATACAAGTCAGGGTGAGTATGAGGATTTAGAGGATGGCTTTGTTATACCGGGCCTTGTGGATCTGCATATACATGGGGCTATGGGAGCTGATTTTTCCCGGGCTAAGGAAGGGGATCTTTACACTATGGGAAGCTATCTGCTTTCAAGGGGGGTATGTTTTTTTGCAGCTGCCTCCATGACTCTGCCTGAGAAGGAGCTTGAAAGGGCTTATAAAAGGGCAGCAGACTTTTATGAGAATACTCCAGGGGACTGCGCAAGGCTTATGGGAATATACATGGAGGGTCCCTTTTTATCAGCCGGGCGTAAGGGGTCACAAAATTCCCGATATATTATGAAGCCTGATATTGAAATGGTAAAGAGACTGGATGCTTACAGTAAAGGCCTTTTAAAGGTAGTATGTATAGCCCCCGAGCTTTATGGAGCCATGGATTTTATTAAGGAATTATCAAAGGATCACAGGATCTCTCTTGCCCATACCGAGACTGATTATGAGAAGGCAGCCTTAGCCTTTGAGCTTGGAGCAAGGGAAATAACACACCTTTATAATGCAATGCTCCCCCTTCATCATAGAAATCCGGGGCTTATAGCTGCAGGGGCTGAAAGAGAAGAGGTCAGGGCAGAGCTCATATGTGACGGCATTCATGTTCATCCATCCATGGTCAGGGCGGCCTTCAAGCTTTTTCCGGGAAGGATCTGCCTTATTTCGGATGCAACAAGTGCTCTTGGTATGAAGGATGGAATATACGAGCTTGGAGGTCTTAAGACCTCTCTTAAGGGAAGAAAACTCCTTCTTAATGATGGAAGTCAGACGATTGCAGGATCCGCAACGGATCTTTATGACTGTATGCTTAATGCTGTTAAATTTGGTATCAGTAAAGAGGAGGCAATATATTCGGCAAGTCTGCTGCCGGCAGAGGCAATAGGCTGTGACCATCTGATAGGATCCATTCATGAGGGTAAGCTTGCAGATTTTATTCTTTGTGACAAAGACCTTAAGAGAAGAAGAGTTTACCATGAGGGAATTGCTCTAAGGTGAGTTCCCGGTAAAGAGCTTATTTTACAAAAAGAAAAAGAGGCTAAAAGCCCGATCAGGGATCTTAGCCTCTTAAATATTTTTTCAGGACTCGATAATATTATTATCCTTTCTTACATTATCGGTTTTTATTATCATGGAGACCTTGCCGTCAAAATAGGGAGCTGCATACATATACTCTATGTTATCTCCTGACTCTGATATCTTGCCTATAAGGCTTGAAAGATATCCGGCTTCATTCTTCAATTCTATAGATATTACCTCGTTGACAGAGGAGGTATAGCCTGCTGCTTTTATTGCCTCCTTTGCAGGAAGGGGATCCTCAACTATCAGACGAAGAAGACCAAATTCAGAAGTATCAGCCAGGGAGAGGGCCAGTATATTAATGTTTTCTTTTTTTAAGATCTTAAGAACCTCCTGCAGGGTCCCGGATCTGTTTTCCAAAAATACCGATAATTGTTTAATGATCATTTTCCTACCTCCTGTATTTTAATGTGTCCATGGTTTTAAAGGCTTTAATTAAATGTATCTTTGCCTTAATCCGTAAGCTTTCTTCTGTCCTCAACATGCTTTGTCTTTCCATCTGAATGAGGAAGGGCATTTGGCTCTACCAGCTTTACCTTTGCTTTAAGACCTACTGTCTGATGAATGGCATTTTCAACCTTGCTTCTTAACTTCTCAAGGTGTCTTATTTCATCCGAGAAGAATTTCTCATCAACTTCTATAGCCACATCAAAGGTGTCTGAGTTGTTTACCCTGTCTACGGTGATAAAGTAGTTTGGTGTTGTGCCGGAAACAGTAAGCAAAGCTGTTTCTATCTGGGAAGGGAATACGTTTACGCCACGGATAACCAGCATATCGTCGGATCTGCCCCTGAATCTCTGTATACGGGCAATGGTTCTTCCGCACTCACACTTATCATATTCAAGGGAGGTAAGGTCTCTTGTTCTGTACCTTATTAAAGGCATACCCTCCTTTGTAAGGGTTGTTATGCAAAGCTCACCCAGCTTTCCGGCCGGAAGCTGCTCTAAGCTATCGGGATCTATTATCTCGGGATAGAAATGATCCTCATATATATGAAGGCCTTTCTTGGCTTCACAGTCGCAGGCTACTCCGGGTCCGATTATTTCCGTAAGACCGTAGATATCAAAAGCCTTTATATTAAGACGGGCCTCGATCTGCTTTCTCATTTCCTCAGTCCAGGGTTCAGCACCGCAAATAGCCACCTTTAACTTCACCTTATCCACCAGTCCCTTTGACTCCAGGGCTTCGGCAACGTGAAGAAGGTAGGAGGGGGTACAGGCTATGGCTGTAACCTCACAATCTATCATCATATCTATGAGCTTCTGAGTATTTCCTGTGGACATGGGGATTACCATTGCACCAAGATTTTCAGCTCCGTAATGGGCTCCAAGACCTCCGGTGAAGAGGCCGTAGCCGTAGCCAACCTGTAAAACGTCATTTCTTGTAAGTCCTGCCATAGTCATTGCTCTGGATACACACTCGGACCAGATATCGATGTCCTTTCTGGTGTAGCATAAGAGCTTTGGCTTTCCTGTGGTTCCTGAGGAAGCGTGAACTCTTACGATCTCTTCCTTGGGAACAGCAAGAAGTCCGTAGGGATAGTTTTCACGCAGATCAGCGTAAGTGGTGAAGGGAAGCTTGACTACGTCATCTATAGTCTGAATATCAGACGGCTCAAGACCTAAAGCCTGCATCTTCTTTCTATAGAATTCAACATTGTGGTAAACTTTGCTTATCTGAGCATGAAGACGTTTGCCCTGAAGATGGGCGATCTCATCCCTGCTCATACATTCCTTTGTTTCATTCCAAATCATAACGAAAGCCTCTTCTTTCTGTGAATAATTAACTTTGGTAACCGGTTTCAAATGCCTTTATATTTATATCTATTGTTTTCTTGGGAACCTTTTCAGATATTACCTTAATCCAGTCTTCCTTTGAAAAATCCATATGTCTTGCTGCCATACCGAGAACCACCAGGTTGAATACCCTTTGGTTTCCAAGCTTCTTGGCCTCTGCCATGGCATCTATGGAATAAACTGTGACCTTTTCCTTTAAGGTCTCGATTATTTCTCCGGGATACTCCGCCGCACCTGTTACAACAGGCATGGGATCGATCCTTTCATCATTTATTATAAGAACGCCCTCTTTTTTAAGAAAGTGGGCATATCTTAAGGCCTCAAGCCTTTCAAAGGCAATAAGGACATCAGCCTGTCCCTCTTCAACTATGGGTTCTGCCACCTTATCTCCGTAGCGGACATAGGTAACAACAGATCCTCCACGCTGGGCCATTCCATGTACTTCCGATATTTTTACATCGTAGCCGGCATCAGCCATGAGTCCGCCTAAAATACGGCTTGTAAGAAGAGTTCCCTGACCACCTACACCGACTATCATTATATTTTTAGTTATCATAAATTATGTAAACCTCCGATAATGTATTACATATTTTTCATAAATACTGCCTGGATCCTTTACTCAGGGTATGGCTTACAGCTCATATTTTTCCAGTGCCCCGAAGTGACAAAGCTGTGTGCACAGACCGCAGCCGTTACAAAGAGTGTCATCTATCTCTATCGTACCGTCGGGCCTCTTCTTTATAGCAGGGCAGCCCGGCTTTAAGCACATACCGCATTTTTTACATTTTTCAGGAATGGCCTTTACCTTATAAGGGAATTTCTGTCCCTTAAGGAGGGCACAGGGAGCACAAACTATGATAACGGAAAGCTCTTCCCTTGCCGTTTCTTCCTTAACTGTCTTTTCAAGCTCCACTGTATTGAAGGCATCAACCTCTACCACATGCTCTATATTCATTGCTTTACAAAGCTTATAGATCGAGATGGCAGGAACCTCAGTTCCGTCAAGGGTCTTACCTGTTGCGGCATGATCCTGATGTCCTGTCATTCCCGTGGTGGAATTATCAAGTATCATCACTGTTGCACTTGAACGGTTATAGGCCATGTTTTCCAGAGAGTTTATTCCCGTATGCATAAAGGTGGAATCACCTATTACTGCTACCCAGTTTTTTATGAATTCTCTTCCCCTTGCTTTTTCCATACCATGAAGCATTGAAATGGAAGCACCCATACAAACAGTGGTATCCACAACATTAAGGGGATCAACTGCTCCCAAAGTATAGCAACCTATATCTCCACAGGCATGTATGCCCAGCTTTTTAAGTACATAAAAGGTACTTCTGTGGGGACAGCCGGGACAAAGAATAGGAGGACGGTTGGGAACATTTGCAGCCTTTGCATCCACCTTTTCATCTTTAAGCTTTTCTCTGAGCATGTTTGCGGAGTATTCTCCCTGACGGGTAAAGAGCTCCTTTCCTTCGCATTTGATCCCAAGGCTCTTTAAGTAGGTTTCAATAAAGGGCTCAAGCTCTTCAAAAACAATAAGTCTGTCTACCTTGGATGCAAAATCCTTTAAGAGATCATCAGGCAGAGGATAAACAAGTCCAAGCTTAAGCACCGATGCTTCAGGGAAAACCTCCTTGACATACTGATATGCGATCCCGGAGGTAATAAAGCCTATGGAAGTATCGGCCATCTCCAGCCTGTTTACAGGCAGGCTGCAGGCATCCTTTGCAAGCTGTATTTCTCTTGCTTCAACTACGGGATGTCTCATCTTTGCAGAGGCAGGCATCATTATATTTTTCATATTTCTTTCATAAGGCTTATCCTTTGGGACTACTCTTTCCCCAAGCTCAACAGTTCCCTGGGAGTGTCCAAGCCTTGTGGTGGTTCTTAAAATAACCGGAGTATCATATTTTTCCGAAAGCTCAAAGGCAAACTTTGTAAAATCGAGAGCCTCTTTGGAATCAGAAGGTTCAAGAACCGGAACATGGGATGAAGCGCCTATAAGTCTTGTGTCCTGCTCGTTCTGGGAGGAATAGAGTCCCGGATCATCTGCCACACAGAAAAGCAGACCTGCGTTTACTCCTATATAGGATACGGAATAGAGGGGATCACTGGCTACATTAAGACCTACGTGCTTCATGGAAACCATGGCTCTGCTGCCTGCTATTGAAGCTCCTATGGCAACCTCGGCAGCAACCTTTTCATTAGGTGACCATTCGGCATAAACTTCCGGATAGGTAACGATATTTTCAGATATCTCCGTACTGGGTGTACCGGGATAAGCTGCCGAAACCTTAACGCCTGCTTCCCAGGCGCCTCTGGCAATAGCCGCATTCCCCAGCATTATTTCTTTTTGTTTCATTTTATTGCATCTCCTGAATTTATAATTTATTATCATAACAGGATCCAAAAGCCGAAATATGCTCAAGCAAGCTTGAAGCATAGGCAGGATTTGGGATCCGCCCAAAATATGAGGAAGAAGCGATTTACGAAGTAAAAAAGCGAATTCCGAATATTTTGGAAATTGCGAAGGTTTCGAAGAAACGTAGCAATTAAGTTATGTATAACAGGATCCAAAAGCCGAAATATGCTCAAGCAAGCTTGAAGCATAGGCAGGATTTGGGATCCCGGCCAAAAACCCAAATAATATAATAACATTGATTTGATGATTTAGAAATATTTTTTTATTTAAATCATTTAAGCATAAGAAAGAAAGGAAAAAATTTATGATAAGAAGAGCAAAAGAGAAGGATATACCGGATATAGGAAGACTGCTTTTTCAGGTAAATAATGTACATGCAAAGGGCAGGGGGGACATATTTAAAAAAGACAAAAGAAAGTACAGGGATGATGAGCTTAAGGAAATAATAAAGGATGACATGCGCCCCATCTTTGTGCTTACAGAGGATGAAAGCGGGAAGCTGCTTGGATATGCCTTCTGTATTTTTGAAATATTTGAAAATGATAATAATCTGCAGGACAGAAAGGTTTTATATATAGACGACCTCTGCGTAGACGAAAAGGAGAGGGGAAAGCATATAGGTCAAAGACTTTATGAATATGTATGCTCTTATGCAAGAGAGGAAAACTGCCACAGCGTAACCCTTAATGTTTGGAGCTGTAACCCCTCGGCAATGAGATTTTATGAAGCCATGGGCTTGAAGCCCTACAAGGTGTGCATGGAAAATATATTGTGATAGCAGAGTAAATGAAGTATAATTTTATTGTAACAAGATGGTTAAAGTCCTGAATTATTGTTATAGGTGGTGCATATATGAATGGAATCTATCTGAAAATTATCATATGTGCTGCAATGGGATATCTCATAGGAAGCTTTAATCTTGCCTATATTCTTGCAAAGCTTAAGGGCTATGATATAAGAATGCACGGTTCCGGAAATGCGGGAGCCTCCAATACTGTTATACTTATGGGAAAGAAGGCAGGCTTCATAGTTGCTCTGGTGGACATATTCAAGTCATATCTGGCTATAAGGCTTGCCATGTATCTCTGTCCCGACAGTAAGTTATCCCTCTTTATTACAGCAACCAGTGTAATACTTGGAAATATATTTCCTTTTTACATGAATTTTAAGGGCGGCAAGGGATTTGCGGCTCTGGCAGGTACTGTTTTAGGCTGTAATTATAAACTGTTTTTCATACTACTGATCATTGTGGCAGTCCTGGTATTTATTACCGATTACGTCTGCGTGGGACCTATGTTTGCATCCCTTGCTTTTCCTGTCTGCTCCATTATCGAACAGAGGGAAACATATCCTGTAATATTCTTTCTTGCAACGGGAGCCATACTATACAGACATATGGAAAATATAAAGAGGATAAAGAATGGCAGCGAGCTTAGATTCAGCTTTCTCTGGAACAGAAAGAGGGAGGCTGAAAGGTTCGGAATTATTGACGATGATGGTGAGAACTATCCCTTTGACAAAAAACCGGGGCCGGCAGAGAAAGAAAATAAGCTCTTTTAGACCATGCTTTTAAGAGACGGGGATTTTTTCAGTAAAGATATTTATGGAAGCTGTTTTAAAAAAATTATCAGATTTTTTTGCTGACAGAGAAATATGGAATAAAGATACTGCAAAGTCCGGATCAGTTATCCGGATTTTGTCTTTTTTGGCTACCCTTTACTGTGTCCTTATTTTTTTTGGACTTCCTCTTTTTTTCAGAGACAGATACTATGATATAGGGGATGCAAAATATGATTACTTCTATTATACGACTGTCATATTTATCACCCTTGTTTTTTTGATCCTGATTTTCAGCCTCATTTCCTCTCTTATCGGGAAAAGATCCATCAGGGGGGATATAAGGGCTTTTATAAAGGGACTTTCCATCCCTGAAGGCTTCCTCCTTGCATACGGATCTTCTGCTTCCCTGTCCTTTCTCTTTTCCTCCTTTAATACCTGGGAATTTTTTGGGAGGGATATAACAAATCCTCCCCTTACGGGATATAAGGGCTGGTATATGGGGCTTATAAGCCAGCTTTTTTTTCTGACTGTATACTTTATTGTTTCAAGGGCTCTCTTTGGCAGATATTATAGAAAAATACTTATATTTTTTATATATTTGGGATCCTTTTTTCCCATAGTTTTTGCTATTCTCCATCGTTTCGGTGTAGATCCCCTGGGTTTTTATACAAATGTTGATCCAAGGTATTACATTTATTTTCTTTCTACCCTTGGTCAGGCCACATGGTATTCAAGCTTTCTCTCAATAGTATTACCTTTAGCTATGGCTTCCTTTATATATGAAAAAAGGTCAGGCTTCAGAATTCTTTATGCAGGCTATATATTTTTGGGAGCCATGTCTTTAGTGACTCAAAATTCAGACAGCGCCTTTCTGGCTCTTTTTGCCGTCCTTTTAATGTTTTTTATTTTTTCTCTTGATGGCAATGCTCATTTTATAAACTATCTTCAACTTCTTATTCTCATCCTTATGGCCTTTAGATTTACGGGTCTTTTACAGGCTATATTCAGTGACAGGGCAATACTTCCCGGAAGGCTTTCTCTCTTTTTCTCTCAGGGAAAGGAAATGGCAGTCATATGCCTTTTACTGTTTGCTTTATACATTCTTATATGCGGAAGCTTTTCCCGCAAAAATATTTTAATAAAAAACTATAGGAGAATACTTATATATACCTCACTTCTCCTCTTGCTTTTTGCAGTTCTTGCCTACCTGCTTATTACCTTCCTTGTCAGCGGGGGCTATATAAAAGCCAGAGGGATCCTTTCATCAGCATACTTTAACTTTAATGATACCTGGGGTAATGGGAGGGGTTTTACCTGGAGAACCAGCCTTGAAATGATAAAAGGCTTTTCTTTCAGGGAGTTTTTTTTGGGAGTCGGACCTGATTGCTATGCCGAATATGCTTACAGTGTCAAAAGTGAAGAGCTGCAAAGGATATGGAAGGCTGAGATATTGGCAAATGCCCATAACGAATGGCTGAATACCTTTTTTACCATGGGAGCTTTGGGACTTTTTTCCTATCTTGGATTTTTCATCAGCTCAATATGCCGTCTGATCCGTAATAAAGGGGTGGGAATACTTCTTACAGGGGTATCGGCAGCAGTTCTTTCCTATATCGTTCATAATTTTTTCTGTTACCAGCAGGTTCTTTGCAGTCCAATGATATTTTTGCTCATTGCCTTTGCAAATTCCGTCATAAAAAATAAAAAATAAAATTTTTGTTTCCATATCAGACTTTTTGCGATACAATATCATAGTGTTTACCCACGGTTTATTTACTGTACCCTTAAAAGTACCCTGAATAAACCTTAGGGGAAGAAATGCTATTATGATTTAGAGAGGTTGTATTATGGAAAAGAAAAACAATGATACTGCTGAAATGAGCAACAGTAAACAGAAAAGGGTTGAAAGACAGAAAAACCTGAAAAAAACTCATGCCAGAAATATGGTATCAAGGATAGTTGCAGCTGTCATTGGTATTTTGATCATCGGAGGAATTTTATTTGTTCTGGGAAGATCTATATACAGATCTGTTACGGCAATAAAGCCGGACGGTGATTACAGCAAGGGTCTGGCAGAAACAGGATTTATAGATGGAGTTAAGGCTGCAGATCATATTACCCTGCCTGATTATAAGAATCTTGAGATACCCTTAGCTGATGTGGAGTTTACAGATGAAGAGATCGATGAGGAGATCGAAAAAGAAAGAGAGGCTCACAAGGAGCTTTCAGAGGACAGCGCAAAGGCTGTGGCTGACGGAGATACTGTAAATATCGATTATGTAGGTACTGTGAACGGGGAAGAGTTTGAAGGAGGAAATTCAAACGGAGAAGGCTATGACCTTGAGATCGGTTCAGGTTCCTTTGTAGATGACTTTGAGCAGCAGCTTATCGGAAGCCATCCCGGGGATGAGGTCACTGTTAAGGTAACCTTCCCAGAGGATTATTCAACAGCTGAGCTTGCAGGTAAGGATGCGGAATTTGCGGTTACGGTTCATGGAGTATATGAGCTTCCCGAATTTGATGATGCCTTTGTTGAGGCAAACCTTTCAGATTACGGAACAAGCGTTGAGGAGTACAGAACAAAGCTTGCAGAAGAAAAATATGAGGAAAACCTTGAAAATGCAATTTCTGAAAAGATGCTTGCAGATACCACAGTAAACTCTTATCCAAAAGCCTTCCTTAAGCACAGTAAGAGCCTGCGTAAGTTTATGGATCTTGAGTCCTATGAGTCTATGAATAAGATGTATATGTCCTACTACGGAAGCGGTTTCTCAAGCTTCAGCGAGTACACAGGACAGACCGATGAGGAATATGACAAGGGTCTTGATGAGACCTGCAAGGAAGAGCTTAAGGAGAAGCTTGTATGGCAGGGAGTTCTTGAGGCGGAAGGAGTTACACCTACCGAGCAGGATTACAGAGATTATGCCACGGAAGAAAAGGGTTCTGACGACTTTGACAGCGAGGTTGAAAGCTATGGAAAGGGCTACACAATGTCAAATGTATTAAAGCCCATGGCAATAAAGATCCTTAAGGAGTATGTCACTGTTAAATAAGCTTTTGAAAAGAGCATACAGATAAGCTTTAAGATCCTTTGGAGGAAAGTAAAGTCCCGCAGACCTGAATAACTGCGGGACTTTTATTGTTTCCGTATCTGATCAGGGTATTTTGCCAAAGAAGCTGTGTAAAAAGAAGAAGTATATGCTATACTGATTTAGAAAGAAGAGCCTTAGGCTTTAGAGGCCTTAGGGAAGGGTCTTAAAGGATACAGAGGATAGAAAAATGAGTGAATACATAAAAATACGGGATCTTGCTTCACATCTTCACCTCCATAAGGGACAGCAGCTTTTTGTGACCTCCGATGTTAAGCAGTTACTTTATCTTATGATCCAAAACAATGACGAGACGGATCTGAACATTCTTATAGATTCCATGATAGAAATATTGGGAGAGGAGGGGAGCCTTGTATTTCCTACCTTTAACTGGAGCTTTTGCAAGGGTGAGACCTATGACCACTATAAGACGCCTTGTAAGACAGGTTCCCTTGGAAAAACAGCTTTAAAGCGTAAGGATTTTGAAAGGACAGAACATCCCATATACTCCTTTGCTGTTTACGGAAGGTGTAAGGAGGATATGCTTAAAATCCATAATAAGAGCTCCTTTGGGGCTGATTCTCCCTTTACCTATATGATGGAAAATAATTTTGATAATCTTTTTATTGATAAGGATCTTCAGCATTCCTTTGTTTTTGTGCACTATGTGGAGGAACAGAACGGGCCGGTGCCCTACAGATACCTTAAGGATTTTACTGCAGATTATATAGACAGAGAGGGAAAGCTGAGCAGACGAACCTATTCCATGAATGTGAGAGATCTGGATATGGATGTGCAGAACAGGATATATCCCTATGAGCCTGACTTTATAGAAAAGGGGGCTATGGAAAGATTTTATGTCAATGATCTGGAGTTTAAGATAATAAATCTCAGAGCTTCTTATGATATAATTGCAGATGATGTGAGAAATAACAGGAGCAGAAAGCTCTGTTCTTACATAGGTCAGGAGGATGATTGACAATGGATAAGGCTGTGGAAAGCTGCATGGATGAAGGAAGATGGATGTATGACCTTTGCAGGGAGATCTTTCCCATCTGCAGAAGCATAACTGGAGACGGAGTAAGAAAAACCTTTGAGATTTTCAGTAAATATGTTGATAATCTAAAGCTTACAGAGGTAAAGAGCGGTACAAAGGTCTTTGACTGGACGATACCAAAGGAATGGAATATAGAGGATGCCTATGTGGAGGATGAAGAGGGCAGGCGGATCATTGATTTTAAGGAGACAAACCTTTCTGTTCTTGGTTATTCAACTCCAATAGACAAGGTAATGGAGCTTGAGGAATTAATGCCTCATCTCTATTCCCTGGAGGATCAGCCTGAGCTTATTCCCTATGTGACCTCCTATTATAAGGAAAGATGGGGCTTTTGTCTGAGCGATATTAAAAAGAAGGCTCTTAAGCCCGGAAAATACAGGGCAGTTATAAAGTCAAGCCTTAAGGAGGGCTCCCTGACCTATGGGGAAATGTATTTTAAAGGGAGATCCAATAAAGAGATCTTTTTGTCAAGCTATGTATGTCACCCCTCCATGGGAAATAATGAGTGCTCCGGACAGGCTCTTATGATCGCTCTTGCCAGATATATAGGGGCCATGAAGGACAGACGCTACAGCTACAGACTGGTGCTCCTTCCTGAGACAATAGGAGCAATTACATATTTGAGTAAAAATCTTAAGGAAATGCAGGAAAGGATCATAGCAGGCTTCAATCTGACCTGCGTGGGGGATAACAGGGATTATTCCATTGTGCATTCCAGATATGGAGATACTCTGGCTGATAAGGTGCTGACCAATATCCTTAAGTATGAAACTGAGTCCTTTTCGGATTATTCATATCTGAAGAGAGGTTCTGATGAAAGACAGTATCAGGCTCCGGGAGTGGATATACCTTTGGTCTGCTTTTGCAGATCCAAATATCATGTATATCCTGAGTACCATACCTCGGCAGATGATCTGAATCTGATATCTCCCGAGGGTCTGGCTGGTTCCTTTAATGTTATGACAAGGTGTATAGAGGCCCTGGAAAAAAATGACCGCTACAGGGTGACCTGTCTCTGCGAGCCTCAGCTTGGTAAAAGGGGGCTTGTACCTACTATGAGCAGTAAAGAAACCTATCAGGAGACCCTGGCTCTTAAGGATATACTGGCTTATACGGACGGAAGAAATGATATAATTGAGCTTAGCGATATAATAGAAGAGCCTGTAAGTCTTATTGTGAAGGTTATGGATAAGCTTTTGGAATGCGGCCTGGTAGAAAAGGTCATTTATAATGAATGAGGATGGAAAATAATATGCCAAGAGATGAGGTTATGGAAAAGGTAACAGTAATATTCAGGGAGGTTTTTGATGATGATGAGCTTATCATTACTGATGCGACCAATTCTGATGATATAGAGGATTGGGATTCCTTTGAACATATTTCTCTTATTGTTGCCATGGAAAAAGAATTTGGTATGAAATTTGATATAAAAGAGGTTAACACCTTGGAAAATGTGGGTCAGATGGTGGACCTTATATGCAGAGGACTTGAAGGATGAATACTTACCATTATGATGAAATAGCCATAGGACATACTGAAAGCTTTGAGGCTTTGGTGAAGGCTGAGGATATGGAGAGCTTTAAGGCTATAACGGGAGATATAAATCCCCTGCATAATGATGAGACCTTTGCCGGGGACAGGGGTTATGAAGGCAGGGTGGTTTACGGAATGCTTACAGCTTCCTATCTGAGCACTCTTGCAGGAGTATATCTTCCGGGAGAAAGAAGTCTCATACGTTCAGTCTCAACAAAGTTTTACAAGGCGGTTTTCATAGGTGACAGACTTACTATAGAGGGAAAGGTAAGCGATAAGAATGATACCTTTAAGCTGTTAACTGTAAAAATAAACATAAAGAATCAAAAAGGTGAAAAGGTTCTTAAGGGAGAAATGGAGATTCAGGTATTGGAGGTGGAAGAGAATGAATGAGAGAACCCTGAAAGAGGATGCAAAGGCTTTGGATGAGCTTATAGCTCAAAGCAGTAAAATAGTTTTTTTCGGAGGAGCCGGAGTTTCAACGGAAAGCGGTATTCCTGATTTTCGAAGCAAGGACGGTCTGTATAATCAGCATGATGTCAGGTTTGATAAATATCAGCCGGAATACCTCTTAAGTCACAGCTGTCTTGTATATGAACCCAAGGTTTACTACGAGTTTCACAGACAGAAGATGGATACCAGAAATATAGAGGCTAATAATGCCCATAAATATCTGGCAAAGCTTGAAGAAAAGGGAAAGCTTATAGGGATAGTTACCCAGAATATCGATGG
>JAILBX010000193.1 GCA_024680675.1 Lachnospiraceae bacterium
ACTTGCTGCTGCTCAGGCGGCCATCGCTCAGGGCTCCTGTAAGGGAAAGAAGGCTTCCTCCGCCAAGGCAGATAAGGCCTGCGATGGAAGGGATAGAAAGAAGGAGATACATGAGAAGGCAGCTCAGGTTACCGAGGCGGCGATGGATGTTGCAGTAGAGGTGGCCAAGGTATCCAAAAATGTGGTTAAAGCAGGCGTGGCCGGAATCAAAGCCGGGGTTGAAGCCGGAGTTGAGGCCAGCGCTGAAGCCTATAAGAACGGAAAAAATAATGGGTAATTGATAGGAGATATTTAAAAAACTCTTAAGTATGACAGATACCATAGCTCCTCTTTGGGGCTATGGTATTTTCTAATCTGAAAAGCATGGCTTTATATTAACCGGGCTTAGGATTGATAAAGCAGATTTATAAAAAAAATTAATTAATTTTTTTTAGCCCTTTTATGCCCTGGCTCGTATAAATAAACAGAAAGGGGAATGGAGGTGAGCTTAATGAGCGAAAAGTTTGACAGAAAGCTGAGCGATGATGATCTTTCTTCCCTATGGGGAGGCGCCAAGGCCGAAGTTGACTATAAAATGAAAGAAAGCAGGCTCAGAGCTTTCGAAAAATACTGGGAGGAGAAAAATTGTGATGCCCTTCCGGATATGACTAAACACACAAAGGAACAAATGATGGATGAATTTTTGAATTCAGGTAAGCCGGCTGATGAGTGGTTTGCCAATATCAAATGATAAAAAACCACATCAGAGCAAAAAAATAAGCAGAAAGATTATGGAGGTAAAAAGGATGCATTTAAGGGATGATGAGTTAAGCGGAATATATGGAGGAAGTGATATATCTATCAGTGTGGGACAGGAATTAGCCAATAAAAATAATTCCAGTGCTTCTTCAACGGTTATTTCATATTGTGATGACTGTAAGAAATATACTAACTTCAAGCTTTTTTCAGGCGGACAGGCTAAATGTTCAATATGCGGATTCGCAAAAAGGATCTGACGGTCTTAAGACTCGGAATTAAGGATAGTTATCGTATTATCAAGAAAAAACTGTGGTTTATCTTAAAAAAGGATATCCATAGTTTTTTTTTGTGGTATACTATATGTTGAGTTTAGTATGGCAGATTTTACTTTATTTATATGGTCGGATCCTGTTTCTTATAAGGAATAAGGGCCGCTTTATGAAGTGTCATTATGGAGAGGTAGCAGATAGATGAAAAAGGACTTTAGGAATATTTTCGTAGGCTTTGCTTTGGTAATTGCATTATCTGTTGTGGTTTTTTTGGGACTTTTCACTTATATGGACAATCAGACAAAGAAGGATGTGAGAGCCATAGCAAAAGTCCACCTTATGGGGATCGTTAATGAGGAGGTGAACAGGTTTGCTACTGTAACCGGTATAAGGTTCAGTGAAGTCAGGGCATTGAAAAATGAGGTTTTGGAGCTTGATGCAGAGCTTGATTCAGATGAAATGAGGGCTCTTGTTAATAAATACGCTGATTTTCAGAACCTTGTAGCCTGCTCGGTAATCTCGGAAAGCGGGGAGGTTGAGAAGCTTTACGGGGCTGATATTGCGGAGTTTGGCGACATTGAATATCTGATGAGGGAACTTCACAAGGGAAATGATCTGGTTACCGGAGGCTGGGATGAGGAAGGAAACCAGATGGCTATCTATGCATGCACTATAGATAAAAAAATGACCAATGGAGAGGACAGCGTAGGATTCTTATGGTGTAAATCCAGCGAAAGCTTTAAGGAGGTAATGAACCTGGAATCAGAGGAATCATTGGTTCATTTCCATCTCATCAGAAGAAACGGAAGCTACGTGCTTCAAAGTAAGGATTCTTCCGGGGCAGATTACTTTGATAAGATAAAAAAGTATGCCCATCCCCTTGGCATGACCAGTGAAGAAGCTGTAAATAAGCTTAAAAATGCAATCAGCAATAATGAATCCTTTTATATGGATTCAAATTATAAGGATGAGTCTAAGGGTATAGATGAGAGAAGGAGTGTTTACTGTACTCCCCTGGAAGGAAGCAACTGGTACCTCGTATCGATAATTCCTTACGGAGTGCTTGACGAGATGATCGGTGATATGGCAAATACCAGGGCAAGGGGAATGTTTATAGCTTTTGCCATACTGGCTGCCGGCCTGCTTGTTTTGCTGAGCATATATCTTAAGATGACCGGAAAACAGGTTAAGGCTCTTGAAAAGGCAAAGCATGAAACCGAGGAGGCTCTGGAAGAGGCTCAGGCTGCTACTGAAGAAGCTATGGCTTCAAGAGACAGGGCAGAGGAAGCCATGCAGGAGACAGAGGAGGCCTATGCAGAGGCTGAGGAAGCCAGGAAAGTGGCGGATGAGGCCAGAAGGATAGCAGATGAGGCCAAGGAAGAGGCAGTTCATGCTAACCAGGCAAAGAGTGAATTCCTGTCAAATATGAGTCATGATATTCGTACTCCTATGAATGCTATTGTGGGAATGGCTGCAATTGCAAAGGAGCATATAGATGATAAGTCAAGGGTTGAGGACTGCCTGCATAAGATCGATCTTTCCGGAAAGCATCTGCTTGGCTTGATAAATGACGTGCTTGATATGTCAAAGATCGAGAGCGGCAAGATGACTCTCAATATGGAGGCTCTTTCCTTGAGGGAAACAATGGAAACCATATGCGAGATAATACGTCCCCAGCTTAAGTCAAAACAGCAGAATTTTGATATTTTTATAAGCAACATAATAGCAGAAACTGTTTACTGTGACAGCGTGAGGATCAATCAGGTCCTGCTGAATTTTTTAAGCAATGCAGTTAAGTTTACTCCTGAAGGGGGAAATATTTTCATAAAGCTTTATCAGGAGGAATCTGAAATTGACGATAAACATGTAAAGACCCATCTTATTGTAAAAGACAATGGAATGGGTATGACAAAACAATTCCAGGAAAAGCTTTTTTCTGCCTTTGAACGCGAGGATAACAGAAGGGTTCATAAAACTCAGGGTACAGGTCTTGGAATGACTATTACCAAACATATCGTCGATGCCATGGGCGGTAAGATAATCGTGGAAAGCTCTCCCGGAATGGGTACCTCCTTCCATGTGATACTTGAATTGGAAAGGGTAAGGGACAGTGAAGGGGAGATGAAGCTCCCTGATTGGAGGATACTGATAATTGACGATAATGAGGATCTGTGCATGTCTGCTGAGCTTTCCTTAAAGGAGCTTGGTACCAGACCCCAGTATTGTACAAACGGACACGACGGTGTGAAAGCGGCAACCGAGGCCTATAATGAAGGAGATCCTTTCTTTGCCATTTTAATAGATTATAAGATGGATGAAATGAACGGTATTGAAACAGCTAAGATGCTGAGAGATCAGATTGGCGGTGATGTACCCATAAATCTTATATCTGCTTATGATTGGGCAGAGATTGAAAATGAAGCGGGAAATGCCGGTATTAACGGCTTTATTCCCAAGCCTCTTTTCAAGTCAACCCTTTATAATGTGCTTAGAGACTATGAGGACAATAAAGACAGAGATGGGGATAGCAGCGAGTTCCATATTCATGGCAGTAAGGATATTGATATTTCCGGCCTCAATGTACTTTTGGCAGAGGATAATGAGATAAATGCTGAGATCGCCACAATGATCCTTGAAGAAAGCGGGGTAAAGGTTGATTGGGCTGAGGATGGACAGCTGGCAGTCGATTTCTTCAAGAAGTCTGAGGAGGGTCATTATGATGCCATCCTTATGGATCTTAGAATGCCACATATGAATGGCTTCGAAGCCACCGAATCCATAAGAAAGATGAAGAGAAGTGATGCTGCTACAACACCTATTATTGCCATGACTGCCGATGCCTTTGCAGATGATGCAAAGAAGTGTCTGGAAGCCGGAATGAATGCTCATCTTGCAAAGCCTATAAATATAGAGCTCTTAAAGAAGACTCTTTCTGAATGGTATGAAAAGAAACAATAAGGGCTTTTGGATCTCTGTGTGCTTTTAAAAAAGATATTGGGTGTGTCCTCAGACTTGAAATAATGGTAAAAAAGTGTAAGATAATCTATAAATAAATAAATTTTTATACTAAAGAGGAAAGCATGGATAATTTCAGAAAAAACAATGGGATAAGACGTAGAATTCTCATAGTTGAGGATGAGGCTGTAAATCGTGACATATTAGGGTGGATACTTGAAGAGGAGTATGAGGTTTTCTACGCGGAAAACGGTCAGATCGCCTATGATATGATCAAAGAGGAGGAACAAACCTTTTCACTTATTCTTCTTGATATCATGATGCCTGAGATGGATGGTTATACACTGCTTCAGTTACTGAAGAAGGATGAAAAATATAAGTATATTCCGGTCATAGTTTTGACTGCGGAGAAAAATGCAGAGGTAAAAAGTATTAAGCTGGGAGCAGCGGATTTCATAAAAAAGCCTTACGATATGCCTGAAGTTATAATGGCAAGATGCGAAAGGATAATAGAGCTTTACGAAGATCAGAGGATAATCAGATCGACTGAAAAGGATACGCTTACAGGACTTTACGCCAAGAACTATTTTTATGAATACATAAAGCAGATAGAGGATATCGGTGCAGGAGAAGAGAGAGACGCCATTGTTATCAATGTAGAACATTTCAGTCTTATAAATGAGCTTTACGGTCATGATGAAGGCGATAATGTCTTGAAGGATATAGCTAAAATACTCACAGATGTTTTCGCGGATATAAGAACGATAATATGTCGTTTTGAATCTGATACCTTCTGTATCTATTGTGACCATCAGGAGGACTATAGCGGACGATTGAAGAGTATTCAGGCCAGACTTGATGAACTAAAGGGCAGTAACAGGATCAGAATAAGAGTTGGTATCAACTCAAATGACAGATCAGAGGCATCCGTGGCCACAAGGTTTGATCGTGCAAAGTCGGCTTGTGACAGGGTAAGAGGAGATTATACACATAATATGGCCTATTACAGCAATGATCTGCTCAAACAGGCTATTTATAATGAACGCCTTATAAATGAGATAGAGGGTGCTATTCATAATGGGGATTTTGTGGTTTACTATCAGCCTAAATATACAATAAGCGGCGATAAACCGGTGCTTAAAAGTGCGGAGGCTCTTATCAGGTGGAAGCATCCCGAGATGGGAATGATAAGTCCCGGAGAATTTATACCTTTATTTGAGAATAACGGGCTTATTCAGGAGTTGGACAGCTATGTATGGTGGAGGGCAGCAAAGCAGATAAGGGAATGGAAGGATAAGATAGGTAAAGCAGTTCCTGTTTCTGTAAATGTTTCAAGAATAGATATATATAATCCTGAGCTTGAGGAATATCTGCTGGGTCTTCTTGAAAAAAATAAGATCAATGCTGATGAGCTTATGCTGGAGATAACAGAATCTGCCTATTCGGAAAATGCAGACAGACTTCTTGAAGTAGTAAACAACTTAAAGGCCAAAGGCTTTAAGATAGAAATGGATGATTTTGGTTCAGGGTATTCTTCACTGAATATGCTGACGGCCATGCCCATAGATGTATTAAAGATGGACATGGGATTTGTTAAAAATGTTACAAAGGATGAAAAGAGTAAGAGGCTGGTTGAACTTATAATAAGCATAGCAAAGTATCTTAATCTTACAGTGGTTGCCGAGGGCGTTGAAGAGCAGGAGCAGCTGGATATATTAAGAGATATGGGCTGCGATGTTGTTCAGGGATTTTACTTTTCAAAACCTCTTCCGCCTGAAGAGTTTGAGGAGCTGTTGAAAAAGGGCTGATCATAGTTTGTATTTGGAAGGCAGGCATTAGTTTTGATTACCATATAATTTATGACAGGGGGAAAAAATGATTACTATTGATGATCTTAACAGTTTTGGCGCAAATACGGAAGAAGGGCTGGCAAGGTGCATGGGTAAAGAGGCTCTGTACCTTAAATTGATACCCAAAGCAATAAATGACAGCAATTTTGAGAAGCTTGTGGAGTCTGTTGAAAAGGGAGATATGACAGCATCCTTTGAAGCAGCTCATGCATTAAAGGGGGTTATGGGAAATCTGTCACTGACGCCCCTTTTTGACAAGTCAAGTGAAATAACGGAATTGTTAAGAAAGAAAACTGATGCGGACTATAAAAGCCTGACCAGGGAGCTCCTGGAAATGAGAGATAAGCTTAAGAGTTTATGTGATTAAGGCTATATGAAAAATATTGTAAAAGAGGCACGAAGGGTTGACTTTGTGCCTTTTTTGTACGATACTATATATAAGGATGGGTGTCTTTGCCCAAGTGAAAAAATACTTATTTGGTGCATGGAAGCTTGTCCCAAGATGAAAAGGATTTCAAATTTTTTACAAGGAGGTATGGTATTATGAGCTCAATAAATATTAACAGCATGTTAGGAATATCCTCCAACAGCAGCAGCTCTGATTCCTCATTACTGGGTGGCGTAAATTTAAGCAATTATGCAGCCATAAAAAACGGCAGCTATGCTAAGCTTACTAAAGCCTATTATAAACAGACGGAATCGGAAGAGGCCGCCACTTATAAGGACAGCGACTCAAAGCTTACTTCTATAAAGTCGGGAGCTGATTCTTTAAAGGAGGCTGCTGATGCTTTGGCGAATGACAGTCTTTGGGAAAAAAAGACCATCAAGACAAAAAATGAAGAGACCGGAGAGGAAACCGAGAAGGAGGATTACGATTGGGAGGCCATTACAAAGGCTGTAAACAAGTTTGCCGAAGCTTATAACAATGTTTTGGATTCCTCCGCCGAATCGGATACAAAAGGTGTTTTGCTTAATGCCGGCTGGATGGTAGGAAATACCGCAAAATTTGATAATCTTTTATCGAATGCCGGTATAACAATAGGATCGGATAATAAGCTTTCAGTAGACGAAGAGGAGCTGAAAAAAGCGGATATATCCACCCTTAAGGTTTTGTTTAATAATGCAAACTCTTTAACAGATGCGGTAAGTTCAAAGGCTGCTTCTATTTCAAGAGCTGCAGCTAATGCAGGTTCCACAACCTATACAAGCTCCGGGACCCTGTCATCTGTATATGGAAGTTTCCAGACTGAAGGATAATAAAGTTTGATCGCTAAGGAGGGATGATCATGAGTAATATTTCACAATTAACAGGTATTAATAACACACGCAGTGTTGATCAGGGATACAGTAATTTAAGCAGGAACAAGAAGGCCGAACAGGAGGCTCAGGTAAATTCTCTTGATGTAGCTGCTGTTTTTGAAAAGTCCAAGGATACGGAAAATGATTCCACCAAACAGATATATTCTGTAAATAAAATGAGTAAGGAAGACAGGGATGCTTTAATACAGAAGCTTGAATCGGATCTGAATGATCAGGTTACAAGAATGAAGGATCTGGTTTCAGAGACCCTAAATGATCAGGTTAAAGCCTTTGGTGTAGCTACGAATGATGACGATATTTGGAGCCTTTTCTCAAAGGGAGATCTCTCTACGGTATCTGATGCAGCTAAAGCCCAGGCTAAAGAGGATATATCTGAGAATGGATACTTTGGCGTTAAGCAGACTTCGGAAAGATTGTTTGATTATGCCAGTGCTTTGGCAGGGGATGATACAGATAAGATGAAGGATATGCAGGATGCTATTGAAAAGGGCTATAAGGAAGCTACCAAAAGCTGGGGAAAGGAATTACCGGAAATAAGTAAAAATACACTGGACGCCACAAATTCTCTCTTTGACGATTATTTTAAGTCTATGGGAATAGAGGCATAATAGTCAGGGTAGATTTTAAGCAGGGGCAGATTTTGCCCCTGTTTTTTAGTATGACTACTGATTGTACGGTATTGGGAATTGTGATAGTATAAAGAAGAAATGCCGTATGAAGGGGATCCTTATGAAGTATTCCATAAAAAGACAGATAACTTTTATATTTGGTGGCATTATGACCGGAGTGCTGGTGCTCTGCTGGCTTGTCAATTCACTTTATGCCGGTCGTTTTTATGAGAAATATAAACAAAAAGAACTGACAGAAAGCTACCAGTATATAGATAAAGTAGTAGATACAGGGAATTTGGAAAAGTCAAGCTACGATACTGAATTTGAGTTATTATCCGAAAAAAACAATATGGAGATAATCGTGCTTGATACCAATACAAAAACTGTAAAATCAACCTTTAAAGACAGCAGGATGATCTCAAGAAGGCTGATAGAGTATATAATTTACGGAAGTACCGATGCAAAGACAGTTTATGCAAATGACGATTATACAATTCAGGTCACTCATGATCCGGGAGGAATGACTCA
>JAILBX010000195.1 GCA_024680675.1 Lachnospiraceae bacterium
GGGCTGGTATGATAAAAAGCTTTCAATAGCAGAAAGAATAAAGGCTAAGGAGGATCCCAAGGGAGCCCCCTTCAAGCCCTGGTTTTTCTACCTTAAAAAGAACTTTGGTCTTATGTCCGCTTTAATACACAGTATTACTCCCTATATAAGGATCCTTATCCGAAGGTAAAGCTGAGAAAACCCATTTACCGGCCCTTTCTCAGGGAAATGACACAAAAGACAAAGAAGCCGGGGGATGCTAGTATAACGATACTAGATCAAACTGCTTTCCGGATCGATCTTATTTATCACAGTGTTTGTTATAAGTAAGAGCACAAGGCCAACCGTACTTTGTAAAAATGAACTTGCGGCAGAAAATCCAAAATTGGCCTGAGTCATTAAAGCCTTATAAACATAAACATCCAGAGTCTGCGTGACTCCCTGAATAGCATCGGAATCCATTGGTACCTGATAAAAAAGTCCAAAATCAGAATTCATGATACTTCCTATCTGCATTATGAATATAAGGGCTATGGTAGTCCTGAGCTGGGGCAGAGTGATATAAAAAACCCTTTCAAAAAATCCTGCTCCGTCAATAGCTGCACTTTCATATAAGGTACGGTCAATAGAGGTTATGGCACAAAGATATATCACCATTGAGTATCCTAAGGACTTCCATATACCGATCAATATAAGTATCAGTCTCCAGTACTCAGGCTCCTGATACCACTTTATAGCTTCCTGTCCGAATAAAGTCAGAACACGGTTAAACTGCCCTTCATCAGTAGCAAGGAATCCATATAAACAGTAGCCTACAACTACCCAGGAAAGATAGTAGGGAAGTATCAGTACCATCTGAACAAATCCTGTAAAAGCTTTATTACGAACCTCCGTAAGAAGTATGGCAAAAAATACGGGAATTACAATTCCGGCTATCAAAAGCACTATATTGTAAAAGAGGGTGTTAAAAATTATCCCCGACATTTCGGAGGATATAGTCAGAAAGCTGAAGTTATCAAGCCCTACCCATTTACTGTTTACAAATAGATTTTCAAAAAGTCCGTCTCCGGGAACAGGCGTGAATTTCTTAAAAGCAAATACTATCCCAAATAAGGGAAGGTAGCAAAAGAGAATATACCAAACCGTTGCCGGAAGCGACATAAGGAAAAATTCTGCCTGCTCCCTTGCCTGCTTTTTTCTTCTGTATTTCTTCTTATTCATTTACCGGCTCTTCTCCTTTATCTGATCCCTTTTCTTTCCACTCTTCAAGCTGTTTATTAACATCATCAATAAGCTCATTGATCCCGGCAGCTTCCATTCTTGCCTTCATCTTGGGAACCACCTCCTCCGGATCACTTGTTCCGGTACGAAGTCCGGTAATATAATCATTAAATATTGCTCTTAAGGCAGAAATTGTATTTGTGAATTCAGAAGGATCATATACAAAGCCGTTAACAGGACTGTATATCCCCTCCTCTTCATACTCCTTATAAACCTCCACCCACTGATCGGGATCTGACAGGACACTTTCACTGGGAGACTCAACCGAAGCGCTAATGGCGGGGCCGGTCTGATAGAGTCCGAGACTATACCTGTCGGATCCTGTTTGTGTCCTTAAAACAGTACCGTTTTCCAAATATCTGAAATGCTTTCCCTCTATTCCATAGGCAAGCACATCCCGAAAATCCTTATCTGTATACAAAAGCTCAATATATCTCAGACAATCCCTGACCCTTTCCTCACTGCAACCGGCACTGATGCCTATTATAGACCCCTGTTGTGTATTTCTGGAGAGATAAGGACCGTCATATATTGTAGTCTTTACATTAAAACCCCATCTTTCTTTGTTGCAATAACCCATGTATCCCTTCCAGGCCATTCCGAACCTGACAGGTATTGTGGTATCGCCGGTGGTGGAATCTATAGTGGCAGCATCAGGATGGATATAACCAAGCTTATACCAGCTGTGCAAAAGCCTGTACTGCTCCATAATATCTTCTGCCTCCCAAAAGGCTATGGCTTTTGCTTCATTTCGTTTCACTTCATAGGGCACCACTATTATATTATCAACTATTCCTTCTGTTGAACTCCATGAGCCGGGAACACCTCCCGAACTCATCTCCAAAGGATACCTGTAATGATAATCCTTCTTATATGCTTCAAGAAAGGGCTCGATATCTTTAAATTCCATTCTTTCCGGAATCTTCATACCCTTTTCCCCTTCAAAGTAATCGGCATTTAATCTGAACATACACTCGCTTCCCATATCCTTTAACATGGGAATTCCGTAAATACGATCTCCCAGCCTTGTACAATCCCAATAATCACCGGGAATCTCATAGAGATCAGGTGTCTCCTCCTTAACTATATCGGTAATATCATAAAACATGCCGCTTTCTGCCCTTTCATCAAACTTGTTTACCCAGGAAGAAGCAAAAACCATGTCATAGCTTTCACCTGAAGCCATCATAAGATTTAACTTGTCACTTGGCTGGATCTCAAGATCCACCACTATACCTATTTTTTCAGCCGATATCCTGTTTGCGGCATCCAGTACCTCCTTCACGTCCAGAGGGACTGATGACCCATAAGTGACCCATTTTAAGCACTCCACATCCCCGTATTTATCCATATCATCACAGGAGGATAAAAAGAGGGTCAGAAACAGGAAAGCAATAACTGTCACTATCTTGGATTTTATATTTTTACTTAAGGTAAAAGCCGTCATTCCTTTATCGCTCCTACTGTCATTCCTGTTTTTAATGCCTTCTGAAAGAAGGGAAATACGACCATAATGGGAAGTATTACAATAACCACCAAAACCATCCTGACTGTAATCGCCGGCGGAACATAATCCTGAGCAGCCGAAAGATATTGAGAGTCTCTAATGATGGTATTTATACTTCTTTCCATATTTACAAGTACATATTGTAAGGGATATAACTCAGTGTGATTACTGTCTATATAGAGAAGGGAGGGGTACCAGCTGTTCCAGTAATTTAAGGTCTGAAAAGCTGCGACTGTGGCTATTACAGGCTTTGAAAGGGGTAGGACAACATAAAAAAACACCTGATGCTGACGCCCACCGTCAAGCAATGATGCCTCTATAAGAGAATCAGGTATAGTTGTTTTAAAATAATTTCTTAATATCATTATGTACCAGGTTGAACATAAACCCGGCAGGATCAGGGCCCAGTAGCTATTCTTCAAATGAAGTATCTGGGTATTTACCATATAGGTAGACACAAGGCCTCCGGAAAAAAGCATTGGTATCATCAGAAAAAACACAAATGCCTTCCTGAATTTAAACTCCTTACGGGAAAGAGCATAGGCAAAGGGGCACATTATGATAAGGCCAAGAAGAGTACCGGTTGCTGTGATCAACACAGAATTAAAAAGAGACCTTATAAGATATGATCCTGATCGAAAGAGTATCTTATAGGATTCAAGGGTGAACTCTTTTGGGAAGAAAGAATATCCCTGGGAAAGAATACTTTTTTCCGAGGAAAAGGATATTATAAATACCAGTAAAACAGGCAAAAAGGAAATCAGGCTCACTATCAGAAAAAAGAGTCTTACCATAAGATCAGCGCCCTTTGAATATGAGCTTTCAACCGGCGTAATATATTTACTCCTTCTAAGCAATGATACTCCTTTATTCCGATCATCACTCAAATCATCATACCTCCTGTGACAATTATAAAATATCAGGATAAAAGCTCGAACATTTTTGAAAAGTAAATAAGGTCATTTGTCTCGGTAAGTGACTGTCTTCTGGAATTTTCTCTTGAGCTTATGAATATGGCATAACCTGTTTTCCCATTCTTTA
>JAILBX010000225.1 GCA_024680675.1 Lachnospiraceae bacterium
CGCAAATTTCTTCGCAATTTGCTCGTTATAAATCAGATTGCTTCGCAATCCCGCAGGTACCGGGCTTGAACCCGGCACCTGCGAAAAGCTTCTCCCACCACCTGAAGGTGGTGGGTTATCTTTTTGATTTATATATAAATGAGTGTATTATAGGAAAAGATAGGACAGGATGTCGTAGATTTTGCTATTTTAGGAAGCACTTTGATCAATTTTTCCTAAGGAAACACTGCTTTGATCAAAGCGTTTCCTTAAGTCCTATGAAAACAGATATGAGAATTTTATCAGACACAAAATAATGTGTGATCTTTTTGTAAAAATCCGAAGCTCCGGCAGGAACCGAAGCTTCGTTTGTATAATTATATCACATTTAATTCTTTTGGGGAAGCAGTCAATAGTCTATGGTGTTTAATGCTTCCCTTAATTCGTCCGTAGTAAGATGGGTATAAACCTGGAAGGTGATAGTATCCGGTTTATGACCCACAAGCCTCTGGATCTTCAAAAGGTCAACATTACACTGATAGGCCCTTGTTATAAAGCTGTGCCTGCACTCGTGAAGGGTATGCTTTGCTCCTATGTATTCTACAATGCGGGGCAGTTCACGGTTTATCATATTCTTATAGTAGACGGGGTGGCCGTTTGGTTTTATTATGGCCTGTTTTCCAGGCCGGGATCTTGAAAGAAATTCTTTAAAAAGCGGGAGAGTCCTCTTGTGTATGGGTATAAACCTTACAGAGGATTGGTTTTTTGCTTCTTCTATGTTTATTGTTCCCGCTTCAAGATCAACCTCTTCATATTTAAGGTCAATAAGCTCTTTGGAACGCATTCCACTGTATAAGAGCAGGAGCATAAAGGCAGCTGCCCAATCACTGTCTGCATGCTCCCATAACCCTGCAACCTCCTCTTTTGTAAAAACTGTTCTTACAAGTTTAGTCTGGATCTTGTCTAACTTTATGAACTGAGTGTAATTTTTTGTAACAAGATCGTTCTGAAGGGCATAATTAAAAACCTTGTTGCAGATGATCTTCATATCGGATTTTGAATAGGGGGAGATGTTTGGATCTGAAAAAACATTTTTCAGGTGAAGAGTTTTTATGTCCCTTATTTTCATGTTTTTTAAGGCTTCAAAATGCTTGTAGCTGGATTTGTAAGAGCTCATCCTGCTTTTTGAAACCTTTAACTCATTCTTGACTCTTTGCCAGATGTTATCAAAGGTCAGATTGCTAAGATCAAGGTCATAGTTCATCTCATTATACTTGGCAAGGGCCAGTATAGCCTCCTCCTTTGTAGCGTAGTAGCCTAAGGAAACTTGTTTTTTGACATAGCATTTTTTCTGACTGTCGTAGAAATGTGTGTTTGTTTTTCTGATCTCCCAGGGCCTCCTTCTGTTCCCTGTAAGCTTTACCACTGTTCCGAACCCCTTAGGATTTTTCATACCTATACTCCTTTCTTTGTCCTCGTGGACAATTCAATTATTTATCTCTATAATTATAACAAAGGTTGTGTTCCCTTTTGCTTTTTTATACTGTATACAGAAAAGTGCTTTACATAAGCTGATGCTACACTAAAAGTGGACACGGAACGGTAGAAAAAACCATCCTTTATAGCGATAAAGGCAGAAGAGTGTTTACTGCCAATATAATATTTTATGATCTGGGAGGAATCATGAAGAAAATAATTAAGAAGTATAATGAAATGAACCTTATGGTGAAGATCATTATAGGCATGGCAATCGGAATAATAGCAGGGATCTTTTTACCGGGTATTTCGGTCTTATCCCTTTTGGGAAAGATCTTCGTAGGAGCCTTGAAGGCGCTGGCTCCGATTCTGGTGTTTGTAATGGTGACCGCCTCTTTGTCTACGGGAAACAATAAACTGGATTCAAGGTTTAGCTTTGTAATATTTTTGTATCTGGCATCTACCCTCTTGGCAGGACTTGTGGCGGTTTTTGTAAGCTTTCTTTTCCCGGTTTCCGTGACACTTTCAGGCTCCGCGGATATTTCATCCGCACCCGGAGAGGTTGGAGATATTTTCACCGATATAATACTTTCCATTGTATCTAATCCTGTTAAGGCTATTTCAGAGGGAACTTATATGGGGATCCTTTTCTGGGCGGTGCTTATCGGACTTGCTATGAAAAAAGTTGCGTCGGATACTACCAAGCAGCTTATCAAGGATGCTTCAAGTACTATTTCAAGGATAGTTGCCCTTATCATTTCCATGGCTCCCTTTGGTATTATGGGGTTAGTCTATGATACCGTTTCCGAAAGCGGTATGAAGGTTTTTCTTGAGTACGGAAAACTCCTGCTTGTACTGGTGGTCACTATTTTGATCGTTGCTCTTGTGGTCAATCCCTTTATAGTTTTTCTTTCCTTAAGAACAAATCCTTATCCTTTAGTATTTCGCTGTATTAAGGAGAGCGCTTCCATGGCCTTTTTTATGCGTTCTTCCGCAGCAAATATCCCTGTCAATATGGAGCTTTGCGAGAAGCTTGGCATTAACAAGGACATTTATAATGTGTCTATCCCTTTAGGGGCCACCATTAACATGGATGGGGCGGCTGTGGTCATCACCATCATGACCATGACGGCGGCCAATACCATAGGAATGTCAGTTGATATTAAGTCGGCCATTCTTATGTCCATAACGGCTACCCTTGCCGCCTGTGGTGCTTCGGGAGTGGCAGGAGGATCCTTACTTCTTATTCCCTTAGCCTGTTCCTTCTTTAACATACCCCAGGACGTAGTTGTCCAGATAGTAGGCGTCGGTTATATCATAAATGTGATCCAGGATTCCTTTGAAACTGCCCTTAATTCCTCAGGTGATGTTTTGTTTACTGCTACAGCAGAATACAGGCACTGGAAGAAGATGGGTAAGAGCCTGCCCACCTTCCTTGGAGGAGAGACCAGGGTGGGCATTTAAGGGTATTAAATCTGTACCGGTAGACATTAGATCAAATACGGTTTTTCCACCTGCTTTTCCAAAATTAAAAAAAATACTTGCATTTATTTTTAAGTTAGTGTATGCTAACAAAGTAGTTAGCAGACGCTAACATAAAAAAGCTTAATTGACCGTGGAAGTAAAAGGACTCCTGTGTTATAATCATTTAGATGAGTCTCTTATAGACAGAACAGCTTCAAAAATGTTTACTGTTTTTGAAATACTGTAAATTTTAAAAAGAAAGGACGGGACTTTGAGAATGAATGAATATTTAGCAATTGAGAAAGTTATTGGCCGTGAGATCCTTGATTCAAGAGGAAATCCTACCGTTGAGGCTGAGGTTACTTTAGCAGACGGTACTGTTGGAAGAGGAACTGCTCCCAGCGGTGCATCCACAGG
>JAILBX010000277.1 GCA_024680675.1 Lachnospiraceae bacterium
TAAACCGGATGAGCATCTGGAAATTCTTAAGGAATGGCTTGAAAGCTATCATCCTGAGGAGCTTTTTGATGAAAAGGGAGCTTTGATACCGGAGCTTAAGGAACTCTCACCCAAGGGAGATATGAGGATCGGAGCCAATCCTTACGGAAACGGAGGAAAGCTTTTAAGAGATCTGAAAATGCCTGATTTCAGGGATTATGCTGTTGAGGTTAAGGAGCATGGGGGAGCTGACGGTCAGGATATGACCGAGCTTGGAAAATTCATCAGAGATATATTTAAGATGAATGCTGATTCCAAAAATTTCAGAGCCTTTGGTCCTGATGAGACAACTTCAAACAGGTTAAACGCCTTGTTTGAGGTTGAGAACAGAGATTGGAATGCAGAGCATTATGATACAGATGATCATCTTGCGGCTGACGGAAGGATAATGGACTCAATGCTTTCCGAGCATATGTGTGAAGGCTGGCTGGAAGGTTATCTTTTAACAGGAAGACATGGCTTTTTTGCAACCTATGAAGCCTTTGCCAGGATAATAGATTCCATGGCTGCACAGCATGCAAAATGGCTGAAGGTTTGTAACCAGCTGGATTGGAGAGAGGAAATTTCATCCCTTAATCTTATAATGGCATCTACTGTATGGCAGCAGGATCATAACGGCTTTACCCATCAGGATCCGGGCTTTATGGATCATATCGCAAATAAGAAGGCAGATGTGGTAAGACTTTATCTTCCACCCGATTCAAACTGTCTCCTGTCTTGCTTTGATCATTGTATAAGAAGCAGGAACTATGTAAATGTTATAGTTGCTTCCAAGCATCCCCGTCCCCAGTGGCTTACTATGGATGAGGCAATACGTCATTGTACCCAGGGTATAGGAATATGGGATTGGGCTTCAAACGATCAGGGACAAGAGCCGGATATAGTATTTGCCTGCGCAGGAGAGACTCCTACACTGGAGGCACTTGCAGCTGTATCGATCATCAATAAGGAGCTTCCGGAGGTTAAGATCAGATTTATAAATGTGGTTGATCTCTTTAAGCTTCAGCCTGATAATGTTCATCCTCATGGACTTACGGATGCTGAATATGACATACTCTTTACAAAGGATAAGCCGGTTATTTTTAACTTCCACGGCTATACCTCCCTTATTCACGAGCTGACCTACAGAAGACATAATAACAGACTTATGCATGTAAGAGGCTATAAGGAAGAGGGAACAATCACAACTCCCTTCGATGTAAGAGTACAAAATGATACCGACAGATTCCACCTTGTAATGGAAGCAATAAAATTCCTGCCAAAGCTTGGGAACAGAGGTGCTTATCTCTACCAGAAGATGAGCGATAAGCTTGTTGAGCATAAGCAGTATATCCATAAATACGGACAGGATCTTCCTGAGGTTGCCGGTTGGAAGTGGGGAGAGTAATGCCCGGTAATTTCATTAATTTTTCAAACCTTCCCCACAGCAGGTGGGAGGAATCAAAGAGAAATGCCGCTTTAAAATACGGAGAGCCGGAAAACATGTCTTTTCCGGCTATTTCTCCCGATATGTCAGAAAGGGAGATAAGTGAGCTTGCCGATATTTATTGCAGCAAGATCGCAAATAAAAAGCCTTCGGCTGTCCTTTGCCAGGGTGAGTTTACTTTTTCCTATGCTCTTACTAAAAGGCTAAGAGAAAAGGGGATAATCGTAGTGGCGGCCTGCGCAAAGAGGGTGATCCTCGAAGAGGGTGATAAGAAATATACGAATTTTGTCTTTGAAAGATTCAGAGAATATGAGTGATAAAAGAGGAAAGAAATATGTCTGTGCTTAGGATCAGCCTTGAAGGAAATATCGATGCTTCAAATGTTGATAATATAAAGGATTATGTTGAAGCTGAAGAGACCAGGGAACATTCTTCTGTAGTCATTGATTGTAAAAATCTTAATTATATATCATCTGTGGGACTCAGGGTTCTTTTAAAGCTCTCCAAAAATGAGCAGAAGAAGGGAAACGAAAAGATCAGGGTTGTTGATGTAAGGCCTGAGATATATGAAATTTTTGAAACCACGGGCTTCACCAGTATTATGGAGGTAGGTAAGACCTGTAAGGAGATCGATCCTGAAGGTCTGACCCTTATGCAGGAGGGATACAGGAGCAGACTATACAGATTGGACGAGGATACTTTAATAAAGGTTTATAAGGGAGAGGATGGTCTTTCACTTTTAATGCAGGCAAAGAAGCTGGCAAAGATAGCCTTTGTGGAGGGAGTCCCCACGGTCTTATCCTATGATATAGTAAAGGTAGGAGATGATTACGGGTCCATATATGAATGTATCAACTCAAAATCCCTCAGTGAATATATAATAGAAGACAGTGGAAAGATCGACCTCTACCTTGAAAGATATGTGAATTTTATGAAGCAGCTCTTTGATATAGAGATAGATGACGAAGAAGTGCCTGATCTGAACAAGGATTTTTTGGATGATCTCTACAGTCTCAGCGACATTTTAAGTGTAGCTCAGATAGGAGGCATAAGAAGGATGATAGTCTGGATGCCTAAAACCTTAAAAGCAGGGCATAAAAGCCTGTCTCTAAATAATGTAATTCTGGAGGACAGGGAACTTATATTAACAGATATGGATATGTTCGGAAAGGGACAGCCTATTTTTACCTTTGTGGGTATCTATCTTCAATATAAGCTTCTTTATGAGCATGATGAAGAGTATATGGAAAAAAGATACGGGATTTCAAAGGAGCTGGCAGGAAGGATATGGGAGAAGACCTTGAGTCTCTACTATAAGGAAGCAGATGAAGCAGCTCTTTTACTCTATACGGAAAAAATAAGACTCTTAGCAGATATATGCTTTTTGAATTTTCTTAAAAGGTCGGATTTTTCCCAAGGAGAATTCAAGCTGACAGATCATGATAAGGTTGTAAGGGATATTGACAGGCTGCTTTTAAAGGTGGAGGATCTTAATCTCTCGTAAAAAAATGAAATCCTCTTTAGGGATAATGATGACAGAAAAAAGACATTGCTTGGGCAGTGTCTTTTTTCTTGACATGTATAAGCCTCTATAGTATATTTAAAATAACATATGAACAATTATTCATATGTTAAAAAGATCGTGGCTATCTGGCAGAAAGGAGAAAATATGGCATTAGGAGACGTGGAATGCTGTGAATTGAAGGAAGTTCACAAGGATAAGGTAAAAGAAGTTTTTGACAGTCTTCCGGATGAGGACGAGATGTATGACCTGGCAGAGCTATTTAAGGTTTTTGGAGATTCTACCAGAATAAAAATACTGTTTGCTCTCTTCAAGGCGGAAATATGCGTATGTGATCTTGCGGAGACCCTGAGCATGACCCAGTCTGCCGTATCTCACCAGCTAAAGATCCTGAAACAGGCAAGGCTTGTTAAAAGCAGAAGAGAGGGTAAGCAGGTTATTTATTATCTTGCGGATGAGCATGTCAGAACCATAATAGGACAGGGCAGAGAACATATAGAAGAATAAAATAAAAAAGAGAGGTATTTAAAATGAAAAAAACTTACAAGATCGAAGTGGATTGTGCAAATTGTGCCAACAAGATGGAAGTGGCAGCAAAGAATACTCCCGGAGTAAAGGATGCAAATGTTAATTTTATGGCTCTTAAAATGAAGGTGGAGTTTGAAGAGGGTGCAGACCAGGAAGAGGTTATGAAGGAGGTTCTTAAAAACTGCAAAAAAGTTGAGGATGATTGTGAGATATTCGGGATCTGATAAAGAAAAACTTAAGGATCTTTTTTGAAAAAAAGCAGAAAGTTCAGGAAGGAAAAATGACCGCTAAACAGAAAAAACTATTGATAAGGGTGATAGCAGCAGGAATCAGTTTACTGATACTTTATTTACTGCCCATAAAGGATCGACCTTTATTACGCTTTCTATTATTTTTGATACCCTATCTGACGGTGGGCTATGACATCTTAAGAAAGGCTTTTAAGGGTATTATTAACAGGCAGGTTTTTGATGAATGCTTTCTTATGGCTATAGCTACATTGGGAGCCATGGCCTTGGGGGAATACAGCGAAGGTGTGGCTGTAATGTGGTTTTACCAGATAGGAGAGCTGTTTCAAAGCTATGCCGTGGGAAAGAGCCGAAAGAATATCAGTCAGCTTATGGATATAAGACCTGATTATGCGAATATTGAAGAGGAAGGTAAGTTAGTAAGGGTTGATCCCGATGATGTGGAGGTAGGAAGCATTATCCTTATCGAGCCCGGAGAAAAGGTTCCTATTGATGGTGTGATAGAAAAGGGGAGATCATCTCTTGATGTATCGGCTCTTACAGGGGAAAGCCTGCCTGTGGATGTGTCCGAGGGTATGGAGGTCATGAGTGGAAGCATAAACCTTTCGGGACTTTTGAGGGTAAGAACAAGTAAGGAATTTGAAGAGTCCACAGCCTCTAAGATACTGGATCTTGTGGAAAATGCAGGATCAAGAAAGTCAAGATCTGAGAAGTTCATATCAAAATTTGCAAGAGTCTATACCCCCTTTGTGTGCTTTGGCGCCCTGGTGGTGGCTTTACTGTTTCCTTTATTTCGTCTGCTGATCTTAAAGGCGGATCCTATGTGGGGAGAGTATATTTACAGAGCTCTTACCTTTCTTGTCATAAGCTGTCCCTGCGCTATTGTTGTAAGTATCCCCCTAAGCTTTTTTGGAGGAATAGGAGGAGCCGGAAATCAGGGTATTCTTATTAAGGGATCCAACTATATGGAAATTCTTGCAGGGGTAAAAACCGTGGTTTTTGATAAAACGGGAACCATAACCAGGGGTAATTTTGAAGTATCGGGAGTCCATCATTCTCCTATAGAGGAGGAAAGACTTATAGAATATGCTGCTTTGGCCGAGCTGCATTCATCTCACCCCATAAGCTTAAGCCTGAGAAGGGCCTACGGGAAAGAGCCGGACAAAAACAGGATATCGGATGTTAAGGAGCTTCCGGGTAAGGGTCTTATAGCTGTTGTGGATAAAAAAGAAATAGCAGTGGGCAATATAGGGCTTATGCATAGTATGAATATCCAATGTGAGGAATGTCACAGCATAGGAACTATAGTTTATGTGGCTATAGATAAGGAATATATGGGTCATATAGTAATAAGCGATGAGATGAAGCCCCATGCAAGGGAAGCCGTGAGAGAGCTTAAGAAGGCAGGGGTTACTAACTTAGTTATGTTAACCGGAGATCTTCAGAGGGTGGCAGATGAGATCTCCAAAGATCTGGGTATAGACAGGGTTTATGGGGGATTACTTCCTGAAGATAAGGTTACAAGACTTGAGGATATCATCTCCGAAAAGGTGGGTAAGGTTGCCTTTGTAGGAGATGGAATAAATGACGCTCCCGTTTTATCCAGAGCAGATATAGGGTTTGCCATGGGAGCTCTCGGAAGTGATGCGGCCATAGAGGCAGCGGATGTGGTACTTATGGATGATGATCCTATGAAAATCTCCAAGGCAATAAAAATAGGAAAAAAGTGTATAAGGATAGTGTATGAGAACATAGGCTTTGCCATTGGGGTGAAGGCTGTGTGTCTGGTTCTTGGAGCCCTTGGTATAGCAAACATGTGGCTTGCCATTTTTGCAGACGTGGGTGTAATGATCCTCTGTGTATTAAATGCCATCAGATGCCTTTTTGTTAAAAAGCTCTAAATTTCATATTTATATTTAAAATATCGATTCAATATAGTATAATCGTGGCAATAGACCGGTTGAAGGTAAAGAGGAAAATTTTTATCCCTTTGAAGCTTTGTCTCGTATAATAAATATGAGAAGTTAAGCCCAAAGCATCACCGGCTTATTGGATTTGTATATACTATGTATAAAAAGGAGGAAAGTATGAAAAAAGGATTGGCATTATTTATGACAATGGTTCTTGCTTTCACTGTATTTGCATCTAATCTGAACAGCTATATTTCCATAGTTCATGCTGAAGATGGCGGCTACATTGAAGAAGGAAGTGCTGAAGGTGAATTCCTGATGGATGATTTCGATCAGGAAGAAGAACTGAGAAGGATCGAAGAAGAGCAGAGACGTCAGCAGGAGGAAGAGGAGAGACGTCAGCAGGAGGAAATAGAGAGACAGGCTGCTGAAGAGGAAGCAAGACGTCAGGCTCAGGAGGCTCAGGAAAGGGAAGCCGAAGAGGAGCTTAGAAGAATTGAAGAGCAAAGAGAGCAGGAGAGGCAGAGGGCTCTTGAGGAAGAAGCAAGAGTGGCTGAAGAGGCTCAGAAAAAGGCTGAGGAAGAGGCAGCTGCTAAAAAGGCTAAAGAGTTGGCTGAACAGGCTGAGAAGGAAGCCATAGCTGCAAAGAAGGAAGCCGAAGAGCTTGAAAGGAAGGCTAAGGAAGAGGCAAAGAAGGACAAGAGCAATTATACTATCTCTGCCATCAGCAATAACGGTACAAATTTATCAACCCTTGACTTTGGTACCTTATCTGTGGGAACCGGCGGTCAGAAAGGTTTTGAAATAGTAAACACAGGACTTTCAGAAGTGGATCTGGTTTATGGATTATCCAACCAGTCAGCTCCCGATGTCTTTAATCTTGTATGTATGAGTAATACACACCTTTACTTTGCAGGGGGCGAAGATGTGACAGCTTCCTTCAGGGTTACACTTAATCCCGGTACTCCCGCAGGAACCTATACTGCAAGGGCGTACTTTGCAGATCAGTCTGATCCGGGGGCAAAGAGAGGATGTTTTGTTAACATCAGAGCTGATATAATAGCTGAGCAATCAAGGATCACAGGCGTAAGCGTATATCCTTCTAAAACAACCCTTGCTGTAGGAAGTAACTATGATTTCTATTCCGATGTATCAGGAGTCGGTGATTATGACAGTGAAGTATCATGGAGTGTTGCCAATAATTACAGCAATGGAACACGTATAACCCAGGATGGTACTCTTATTGTAGCAGCAGATGAAAGCTCAAGTTCTTTGGTTGTAGTTGCTACTTCTCTCCAGAATCCTTCAATGAAGGGTGTTGCCAATATAAATCTCCAGCGCGGCAGCTATAACGTAAAGCTTCGTGCAGACCCTCAAAAGGGTGGAATAGTATCCGGTGGAGGTGCTGTAAGGCAGGGAGATTCAATTATAGTTACTGCAGTACCAAATAAGAATTATGTATTTACAGGCTGGGTAAGAGATGGAAGTCTTGTTTCATCATCTACAAATTATGTATTAAATAATGTACAGACTAATATAGAGATAACCGCGACCTTCCGACAGAACGGAGTCAGTGTAAATGTAAGCGCAAATGATAAGAATGCCGGAACAGTTGCCGGTGGAGGCAATATAGCTTATGGCGGTAAAACCACCATATCTGCAAAGGCTAACGACGGTTATGTTTTCCTTCAGTGGGTTGAGAACGGAAATATCCTGAGCAGGAATGCATCATTAGAGCTTTCAAATGTTACATATAATCGTAATATAGTTGCAGAGTTTGCAAAGACATCAAGAAATATAACTCTTGCTGCCAATCCCGCAGAGGGAGGTAAGGTATCCGGTGCCGGAACCTATGAGGTAGGAAAGGGAGCAACAGTAAAGGCAACACCTGCATCAGGCTATGTATTCCAGAACTGGACTGTTAACGGTCAGGTTGTAAGTAAGGATGCAGAGTACAAGATCAAGGAGATCTACAGCGATTACTATCTTACAGCCAACTTTATAAAGGTGGGAGTAACCACATTCCCTATTTCTTCAGGTGTGGCAACTACAGGCGGTAATATTTCACCAAGTGGTCTTGTATCAATAGCCCAGGGACAGAATATCACTTATACTATAACTCCCAAGTCAGGCTTTGCTATCCTTGCAGTTGCAGTAGACGGAGTTCAGGTGGGACCTCTCTCAAGCTATACATTTACCAATGTTCAGGGACCTCATACCATAGCAGCAGCCTTCCTGCAGACAGACGCAGGGGCTAAGGCTGCACAGAAGACCGGTCAGAAGGTTCAGGAGAAAAAAGTTGAAAAGATAGAAAAGACAGCTGAAAATACAGCTTCTAAAGAAGAAGTGGTAGATATAAAGGACGCATCCTCAGGAGCTACAGGAGATGCATATGTTCAGGAGATGGATCTTAGTCAGATACAGGTACCTTCAGATGAAGAGCTTGGTATAACAGAAGAAGCAGTTCAGCCTGCAGAGATTTCACCTGTATTACAATCTCTTGGAATGACAAGAGAAGATGCTGTAATGCAGATCGCAAACGGAAATATCTATGATATATTTAATGCGGCCTTCTATGAAGGTACAGTAGACGCTTATGTTAATAATGAGCTTGCCCCTAAGACAAATGCACCGGATTATCATACATTAACTAGAGAGCAGCTGATGCAGCTTTCAGATGATGAGATCAATCCAAGCTTACCAAACATTGATGTTGTTGTTGAAAAAGATCTCAGTCAGTCGGAATGGCTCAACATTGTAGATGGAGGGTCAGGTATATATAATATATCTCTGACAAAGACAAATCCGGATCTGGTAAGTGAGAGCACCAAGAAGCTTATGAACAGCCGGGCAGGGATTGTACCTTTACAGTATTTTGATCTTACCTTTATGAAGGTTGTAGATGGTAACTCACAGAATCTTACAAGCATAGCTGAGCCTATGAAGGTGATCATCGAGATACCGGACGAGATCTATAAGGAAGGAAAAAGCTATTCCGTATTAAGGGATCATGAAGGAACCCTGACAGTGCTTCCGGATCTTGATGATGATCCAAAGACAATAACCTTTGCTACAGATAAGTTTTCATCCTATGCTATATCGGAAACAGTAGCAACCAGTAAGAGTCTGGCTATCAATTTTGCCATAGGAGCACTTATAGCATTTATAATAGCTCTTGCCTGTCTTGTAATTCTTCTTGTTCATCAGGTAAAATGGGCTAAGAAGAATAAGACTGCCCGTGTAAGAGCAAGGAGAAATGAAAGAAATGATAAGTAAGATCTGATCCCTAAGTAAATTAAAGATCAGGAATAAAAAACTTCCCCGGGATTTAGTCCCGGGGAAGCTTTTTTTCTTTATCATATGAGAGAGGCAACACATTCCTTAAGCTCACTCATTTTTCTGGTGGGTTCAAAACGGGCAATAACATTTCCCTGTCTGTCTACCACAAATTTGGTAAAGTTCCATTTTATATCCGGATTATTTTTATAATCCTTATCGATCTTTTTAAGCATTACACTCATGGCAAGAGCTGAAGGACCTTTTCCAAAGCCTTCAAAGCCTTTTTGCTCCTTAAGATATTTAAAGAGAGGTAAGGCATTTTCTCCGTTTACATCAGATTTTTTCATCTGAGGGAACTGTGTATTGTATTTAAGGGTACAAAATTCATGGATCTCTTCATCAGTGCCCGGTGTCTGTCCCGCAAACTGATTACAAGGTACATCGATTATTTCCAGACCTTTATCATGGAATTCTTCATACATCTCTTCTAATGGCTCATAATGGGGAGTAAAGCCACAGCCCGTGGCAGTATTTACAATGACTAAAACCTTTCCTTCGAAATCCTTAAGGGATTGCTCTGTTCCATCAGCTTTCGGCAATGAAAAATCATAAATATTCATATATTTCCTTCCTTTCTTTCCTGTTCAACCTTAATTGATTTAATACAATTATATTTGATAAAATAGAAATGTCAAGTGTTTTCTCTGCCAATTTTTACCTCCTATAATTTATTATCATTGTATTTGACTCTTAAAGGAACTAATATATTATTACAGAGCTTTATAACGAGCAAATTGCGAAGAAATTTGCGAGGTTGACCTTACTCTTAAAGAAAGGAGAGAGGGCTTAATGCTTGTGGCTGAAAAATACAGGAAAGCAATGTATGACAAGCTTTCGGAGTTGGATAGCTTTATTGCTTTGGAGCTTGAAAATAATAAAGATATAATAAAAGAAAGCATCATTGTTGTAATAAAAAGAGAGGATGGAAAAACAGATCCTCATGGGGATATCGTGGGGGTAGGATACCTTATAAAAGCTGCTTCATGCTACTGCCCGGCGGATTATAAGGGTATCAGATATATTCATGCCTCCTTTAAGGGATTTTTTGAATATGAGGCAGAGGCATCGGATATTTTGATCGACAGACTGATCTATGACTTCAGAAGGAATTATAAAGGTTATAAGCTGAGACTTTGGTGCAGGGCTAAGAACATCCTTTATCTGGATTATCTTTTAGGAAAAGGTTTTTTGGTTGAGGACACAATGCTGGTTCTGGAGAGGGAGCTTAAGGATGAGATAGATAAAAAATGTACTTTAAATAGTATAGTTAATTTCGGCTGTTACGAAAGGGATCTTGATATGGACAGTTACTTACAGTCCAATGCTCTGGGCTTTGGAATAGCTGACAGCAGGTATGATATGCTATACAGGCTGGACTTTTGCAAAGCAAGGGTATATACCGCCGAAGAAGAAGGAGATATAGTGGCAGCAATTACCGTATGGCCTTTGACATATGGGACAGAGAGGAGAAAATATGCTACGGAAAATATTTTCTGTATCCCATCAAAAAGAAGAAGGGGGATCACCTACAGTCTTTTAAACCATGTGCTTGAGGAAGTGGCTAAGGAAGGAGCAGCGCTTGCCTCTTTAAATGTTTACGGAAATAACAGTGAAGCTATAAATCTTTATTTTAAATCCGGCTATGAAGTGGTTGATGTGCTTTTGGAATTGCATCTTAATTTTTAACTTTAGTTATGATATACTTAAAAGGTTCGTATTAAAGGAAGATATGAGAGGATAGCATGAGCAGCAGGGGTGAAGGAAGAAATAATACAGGAGCCTCAAAGAGTAACTTTCCAAGGAAGAATATAGATGTATCAAAGCTTCAGGCATTGAGGCGTTTGGACGAAGATAAAGCAGCCCTTGTTCAGAGACAGGAAGAAAATGCAAGGATCGTTGAAGAGCTGAGAAGAAGGGCAAGGGAGGAAAGAGAGAGGGAATATGGTATAAATCGGGAATACAACCGGGATTACAGCCGGGAGACTCCCGAAATTATGGTTGATAATAATGTCAGACAGCCGGATCTTATAGATGGGACAAGGGAATATCCCTACGGAAAAGCCGGGCTTTCAGAGGAAGAAGAAGCCATAAAAGAGGCAAGAGAATTAAAGGAGATAGAAGCTCTTATAATTCAGGAAAGCAAGAAAAGATATGAGGCTGAAAAAAGCTTCAGACTGGAGGATCCGGTACTTGAGACAGAGGATGAAAAAAAGAAAAGTGCTAGAAGCACAAAGGATGATTATAAAGAATCCAAGTTTATAAATCTCATAAGGAATGAGTACCGGGAGGATGAGCCTGAAGCTTTGGAAGAAAAGAAGGAGAAAGCTTCAGATATTATTCCAAAGGAAGATAAGCCTGAGCCTCCACTTTCCGAAGGAAAAGGGGAGAGTAAGTCTGAGCCTTCTGAAAAGGAGGAGGATAGGAGTTCTGAGGATAAAAATAAGGAAAAAGAGAAGAAATCTGAAATAGCTGATAAGGAAGATAAGGATAAGCCTGAAGAAGAGCTTTCACATAAGGAAGAGAATGCAGCCTCCAAAGAGCCTGAGGAAGATGAAAAAAAGGAAGAGGACATGGAGGATAAGACTTCTCCCGAAGAAGTAAATAAGGAGGAAGCCAAGGAAGATAAGGAGGAAGAGTTAAAGACTTCAGCTTTTAAGGTTTTTTTCGAGAGGCTTAAAAAGGCCTTTACAGACTTCGATTATTTTCTGCTTTTAAGAAGGATAATAGTATTTTCCGTATTTTTAGCTATTATAATATATTTTATAGGGGCTGTTCTTTTTTCCTTCAGATTTTATCCCAACACTCTGGTAAACGGAATAGAATGCGGTCTTAAGAATGCCGGGGAGACCGAGCAGCTTGTAAGGGATAATATTGAAAGCTATTCACTTGAGGTCTTGGGAAGAAATGATAATCGGGGAGTTGTGAATTCTGCAGATATTGCCCTTATTCCAAGATTTAACGGTGAAGTCAGAGACAGGATAAAGAAACAGGAAGCAATGAAGTGGCCTTTTGAGTTTTCAAAGCTTCACGATATCGAGCTGGGAGAAGTTATAGATTATTCCAGGGGAAGCCTTTCGAAGGTTGTTGATAAAATGGAGTTTTTTGACAGCAAAAATATCCTTCAGCCTGTTGATGCTTTTGTCGGGAATGTTACGGATGAGGGCTATGTTATCACCCCTGAGGATAACGGAGCTATCCCTGTGAAGGAGGAAATACTTAAGGCCTGTGAAGAGGCCATTGATAAGTTGGAGCCTGAGCTCAGTATAGATAACAATACATGCTATGAAGGGGCGGAAATAACCACAGAGGATAAAGAGTTAAATGAGCTGGTAAATAACCTTAACCGCTATTGTAAGGCCAAGATAACCTATAAGTTCGGAGACAAGACAGAAGTGCTTGACGGAAAACAGCTTAGCGAATGGGTTACGGTAGAGGGAACAAATGTGACCTTTGACGAAAGCAAGATACCTGAATATGTCATAAGCCTGGCCAGAAGATATGATACCTTTGGACAGCCTCACAAGTTTAAGACTCATTCGGGAGAAGAAATAACAATAACCGAAGGGGCGTACGGATGGTGGATGGATAGAAAGCAGGAGTCGGAAAAACTACTGGAGCTTATAAAATCAGGCTACAGAGGAGAAAGAACTCCCATATATAAGGAGGTAGGAACCGTATACGGAGAAAATGACTATGGAGATAACTATGTAGAGGCTGATCTTACAAGCCAGCATCTTTGGGTATATAAGGACGGGAAGGTGGCTGTTGAGTCAGATTTCGTTTCAGGTAATGTGTCTAAGGGATTTGGAACCCATGTGGGAATATACGGTATAACCTATAAAGAAGAGGATGCAACCTTAAGCGGAGCAAGCTATTCTTCAAAGGTCGCCTATTGGATGCCCTTTAACGGTAATGAGGGTATGCATGACGCAAGCTGGAGATCGGCTTTTGGAGGAGAGATATATGTGACAAACGGTTCTCATGGCTGTATAAATCTGCCTGTGGAAAAGGCTAAAGAAATATACAATGTGGTAGAAGAAGGAGAGGCTGTGATCGTTTACGGCGGAAAGACCTATACTCCTCCTGCCAGTGAACAGGGGATTGGAGAGCTTACACCTGAGCAACAGCTTCAACTGTTGATCCAGGCAGGTCTTATAAATCCAGACGGAAACATACCTGAACCGGTTGATAATGTGGAAAATCAGGAATAAGGGTTTAATGTAAATTATTAAAAGGGTTAAAGAAAGGAGATTATTTATGGTAGCTTTTATTGTTTTAGTGGTTTTGATCATTATTTTGGCTTTTAGCTGTATCAGTATCGTACCCCAGGCCAATGCCTGGATAGTGGAATTTCTGGGTAAATATCAGGCTACCTGGACAGCGGGGATTCATTTCAAGATTCCCATCTTTTACAGAGTGGTAAAAAAAGTGTCTTTGAAGGAACAGGTTGCGGACTTTGAACCACAGCCGGTGATAACCAAGGATAATGCAACTATGATGGTGGATTCAGTGGTCTTCTTTCAGGTCTTTGAACCCAAGCTTTTTACCTATGGTGTTGAGAGACCTATAGCGGCTATTGAAAATCTTTCCGCCACTACTCTGAGAAATATCATAGGTTCAATGACTATTGATGAAACCTTAACCTCCAGGGACAGTATAAACGGCCAGATAACAGCAATACTTGATCAGGCTACCGATAAGTGGGGTATAAAGGTCTCACGAGTTGAAGTGAAAAATATTCAGCCTCCCCGTTCTATTCAGGATGCTATGGAAAAACAGATGAGAGCTGAAAGAGAAAAGAGAGAAGCCATCCTTACCGCAGAAGGTAAAAAGCAGTCGGCAATTACTCTGGCAGAAGGTGAAAAGCAGGCTGCAATACTAAGGGCAGAGGCTGTTAAGGAACAAACCATCAGGGAAGCAGAAGGTGAGGCAGAGGCTTTACTTGCAGTTCAAAGAGCAAGGGCAGAGGGTATAAGGCTTATAAATGAGGCAAATCCTTCAGTTCAGTATATTCAGTTAAAGTCCTTTGAAGCTGCGGAAAACATGGCCAAGGGTCAGGCCACAAAGATAATCGTTCCTTCAGATATTGCGAACCTGGCCGGAACCCTTTCTGCTTTATCGGAAACAGTAAAGAAGGATTGACGCTATGCCTGATATGAAGAAATGGACCCTATCCTTTTTAGTGATCCTTATTGTTTACCTTCTTGTGGGCAAAAATAAGACAAAAGGGGGAAAAGCTGAGGCTAAGAATACTGCTAAAAAGCCGGTCAATAAAACTTATTCCTCTTCAAATAAGGTTAACAAAAAAGAAGCAGCCCTTTCTGATAAGCCCCCGGTTTCAAAGAAGGGCAAAAGGGACTATGAGCTTAGGGACGACATAGGAAATGACTGGCTTTCAAGGCAGCTGGCGGAGGAGGAGAGAGCCTTTCATCTTGTATCAAAAATGTTTGATCTAAAATACAACTCGGCAATGGATCATTCTAAGGACTGTGATGCAAAAAGGATAAGAGAAGAACACTTTGACAATTGTGATGCAAAGGAGGTCAAGAGTGAGCCTTCAAAAAGCACCATGCCAAACACTTAGGGTAAAAAAAGGAGCCGGTCTTAAGGTCAGGAAAAAAAAGGTTTTTCCTGCTTTAGCATGCCTTATGTTCTCTTTCTTTTTTACAATACTTTTGACAGGCACAGTAAGGGGAGAGTCAAAGCTTCCCTCAATAGTCCAGCTTAAGTCAAAATACAGCTATTATGAAATGTGTAATGACATTGAAGAACTCTGTATGGCTTATCCGGATATTTTAAGCAGTAAGTCCGGAGGAACTTCAATGGGGGGACTTGATATACCTCTTCTTATTCTGGGTAATAAGGAGGCAGCCCATTCAATAATGATACAGTCTTCAATACATGGTCGCGAATATATTGTTTCACAGGTGACAATGGCTATTATTGAATATTATGCAAAAGAGTTTTCAAGAGGAAAACTCGGGGATCTTTACAAATCTACCTGCTTTTACATAGTTCCTATGGCCAATCCCGACGGGGTTATTATTGCTCAGGCGGCAGATCCGGAGTGGAAGTCAAATATGAAGGGTGTGGATATTAACAGAAATTTTCCTGCCATGTGGGATAGCACCATAAGCAGAGATGATCCCTCCTCCATGAATTTTAAGGGTCATCATGCTGCTTCGGAAAGTGAGACCAGAGCACTTATGTCAATAGCTAAAGCCAGGGACTACAGCTGCTTTATAAGTTATCATCAGAAGGGAGATATAATATATTATGATGATGACTATACTACTCCCCAGGTATCTGAAATGTCAGCCTTACTGGCGGAAAGATTTTCAAGGATCAATATGTATGAGCCTGTAAATGCAAAGCTGTCAGGAGAAGACGGTATGACCACCATGGGGGGCTTTAATGACTGGGTTCAGCTTTCTCTTCAAAAGCCGGGGATCACTGTGGAATGCGGAAGCGCTTACGGAGCTGCAGGTCAGAGTCAGGCAATTTCAATTTATCTTAGAAATCTGGCAACCTGGGAAGCTGCCGCAAGACTCTTTCCTTAAATAGAGAATGATAAAATGGTTTTACGGGTAAAAGCCTTAAAACCATTTTTTTTATTATTTTTTCAAATAATATATTGTAATCATATCAAACTTATGTTATAGTATTTTATAACATATATAGAAATACATATTTTTTAAACAGTTCCTACATTTTCTGTAAGTATTTCAAAAAGAGCTAAATATTGGAAAGGAAGTCAAATTGAGGATTTCGGCTATTGTATACAATAAAAAGTATGCAGTAGAAAGGGTTATCCTGCCGGGACAGAAAGAAGCTATCCTTCTTGACAGACATTTATTTGGATTAAAGGAGTCAATAAGCTTTTCTCTGGCTTTTCAGGAGGAAAAAGTATATGTGGGTGCTCCGGCTTTCGGAAAGCCGGGGATAATCGGTCTCCCTTCGATCATTTATCCGGACAGTGATGTGATCAATCTTAAGGGTCTGACAGATAAGGGTGAGATTCTGATGCTGACACTTATATTCAGTGTAAGCTGCCTGTGTAACCTTTACAGAGTTAATAAGAAGAGTATAAGTCTTGGCAGTGACATGACAAACACGATTTTCCTTTCCCGGCTCCCTCTGCTGTCTACCATGCATTTGAAAATAGAATATTTGGAAGAAGGTTGGAGCTTACTTTCTCTTGGAGTGAACGGCTGCTTTTTAAACGGAAGCTTTATTGAAAGGGGAGCTTCTTTAGAGCTTTGTTACGGGGATGAGATCCTCTTGTGGGGAGTAAAGCTTGTATGGCTTCAGGAGGAGCTTTTGCTTATTGAAGAAAGAGCCATAAATAATGTGAATGCCTTAAGCTCCTTGGTAAGACTGGAAAAGATCTTTGAAGGCAGTCACAAAAGCGGACTTTACAGGGAAGAGCTGCTGCCCTTGCCGAGGATGATAAAATACAGGGATTTAGAGCCTGTTGAGCTTGAAGCGGCTCCTAAGAAGAAAGAGATAAAAAAAGAATCCTTTCTTATGGCTGCAGGTCCGGCCTTCACCATGGCCCTGCCTATGCTTGCCGGAACTTTACTGGCACTTTACCTGTCAAAAAGAGAGGGCTCCACACAGAATCCTTATATGTATACCGGAATAATCACCGCTTTATCTTCGGCACTGTTGGGACTATTGTGGACTATTATAAATCTGAGAGGAAGAAAAAAGGAAAAAAAGAGGGAGGAGAGGAAAAGAAAGAAGCTGTATAAAAGCTATATGGACAGGTCCGAGGATAGGATAAGAAAAAAATACTGCCAAAACAAAGAGGTTCTTTTTTATATGTACCCTTCGGCAGGGGAACTTATTAAAAAAGAATCAAGGGATTATCTCTGGAACAGGGAGCAGGATGCCTTGGATCTTCTGCATGTAAGACTTGGTCTTGGAAGGATACAAAGCGGCTTTGAGATAAATGTACCAAAGGAAAGACTGGACACCCTTTATGATGAAATGAGAGATTTCCCTCTTATGGTAAGGGATAAATATAAGTACTATGAAAAGGCTCCTGTGATCCTTGATCTTAAGGATAATAAGGTAATTGGTATTCTCGGAGAAAACAGGCTGCGTTTAAGACAGCTTTTTTACCTGCTTTTGGCAGATCTGACCTTTTGTATAAGTCCAAAAAGGCTGAAGATAGTGATAATATCCATAAATGATCTTTTGTCTCCAAAAGATATGGAAGCCCTTAGATACTTCCCTCATATAAGAGAAGAAAGGCCTCTGATCGCTTTTGGTAGTAAGGAAGCCTTAAGTATGCTTGGAGAAATTAGTGCAGGATCTGATAGGGAGCTTTTAGTCATAACAGATGAGATAAAGCTGCTTAATGAAGGCTTTTTAGAGAGAACTGATCCAAGAATAGCGGTCATGGTGAATTCCTATGAAAAACTGCCCAGGGAATGTTCTCTGGTAATAGAAAATCATGAAAGCTTTTGCGGAATATTTTCCTTAAAAAATGCGGGATCACAGAAGGAGGTGAGCTTTGACGATATAGCTGAAAGGGATGTGAGAAAGCTTTCTTCAATATTAAACAGGATTCCCTTCCTATCGGAAGGCGAAGATGAAAGAATAGCCAAAAGAGTTGTTTTCAGTGACGTATTTAAGGCCCTTGAAGTGGCTGATATAGTTAATAACTATAATACAAATGACACCCTTCTTTCCATAGATGCACCTATAGGAAGCGGTAAAGGAGGAAGCATTATAAGTCTTGATCTCCATGAAAGGGGCTATGGTCCTCATGGCCTCATAGCAGGCATGACGGGAAGCGGAAAAAGTGAATTGTTACAGTCTCTGGTCCTTTCCCTTGCTCTTAGGTACTCACCCCAAAAGCTCAATTTTTTTCTCATTGATTATAAGGGAGGAGGAATGGCAAACTGCTTTAAAAATCTGCCTCATCTTTGTGGAAGCATATCCAATCTGTCCCAAAATATAAGCCAGAGAGCCATGCTTTCCATAAGGTCTGAAAATGAAAGGCGCCAGAGATTGTTTCTGAAAGAAAAGGTAAATAATATAAGCAGCTATGAAAAGAAGCTGATCATGGGAGAAAAAACGGAGCTGCTTCCCCATATACTGATAATCATAGATGAGTTTGCGGAATTAAAGAAAAATGAACCGGATTTTATGAAGGAGCTTATTAGCGTGGCTCAGGTGGGAAGAAGTCTTGGAATTCATTTGATCTTAGCTACTCAAAAGCCTTCAGGTGTAGTGGATGAAAATATCTACAGTAATTCAAAATTCAGGATAGCCCTTAGGGTTCAGGACAGGATGGACAGTATGGATATGCTGGGAAAGCCTGATGCATCTATGATAACCGTCCCCGGGAGAGCCTATCTTGAGGTGGGAAATATGGAATATTTTGAAGAGTTTCAAAGCATATATTCAATGAACACTTCCGGACAGGAAGAAAAAAATGAAAAAGTATATGTGACAGATGAAAAGGGGATTGAATATGAGGTAAATGGTGAGGCAAGGAAGGAGGATGGGTTTGTAAACAGTAAAGCTGAGACTGATCTTTCCCTGCTTTTGGGAAGGATAGAGGAGGCTTCTGCCAGATGTGGATTCAGCCCTCCAAGGAAGCTATGGATGAAGGAGCTTCCAAAAGAACTCAAGATAAGAAATGAAGAAATATTGGGGGAAAAGAAAGAGTTTTGTTATCCTGTGGGAATCTACGATGCCCCTATAAGACAGGAACAGGATCTCTTTAAAGTGGATATGGAAAAAATGGGACATATCATAGTTTGCGGAAGGGCCGGATCAGGAAAGAGCAACCTGCTTATGACAGTTCTTTATGCCATGATGATAAAGGAGGATCCATCAAGTATGAATATTTATATAGTGGATCATGGAGGCGGAGGTCTTTCGGTATTTTCAAAGAGCAGAATGGTGGGAGGTTATGTAGGAGAGGAGGAAGAGGATAAGTTAGGAAAGCTTTTTATCATGTTAAAGAGGATACTTGGAGAAAGAAAGAAAAACAGAGAAATAAAAGCCCCTAAGCTGCTTCTTGTCATAGACAATTATGGGGGCTTTAGAGGAAGGGGAGGGGAGAGCTATGAAGGGGAACTCATGGAACTCTTAAAGCAGGGAGAAGGGTACGGTATATGGGTCATTATCAGCGGTAACCAGATAGGTATTCAGGATATATCCCAAAGAATAATGGAATATGTAAAGACTGTGATATGCCTTGAAATGACGGATAAAATGCAATATTTATCAGCTTTGAGAGTAAACAGGCTCAGTATTTATCCCACTGAGGAAATAAGGGGAAGAGCTATAGCCTTTGTAAAAAAGGATCTTTTGGAGATACAGACAGGGCTTTGTCCAAAGGATACAGAGAAGGTAATAGAGGAAAGAAATAAAAATATAAAGGGCTATGCAAGAGCTATTCCGACTATTCCCAAAAAACCCCTTTTGTCCGATTTTTTGGAGAGGATAAATGAAGAGGGAGTAAAAAAAGGGTGCATACCTTTAGGATACAATGTCTTTGACGGTGAAATTGCCTGGGCAGAGCTGGGTAAATTTAACAGCTTCTTTATTACCGGTAAGAAGGGTTCCGGAAAGAGCAATTATTTTAGGATCATCGAGACCCTGAGTAAGCCTTTGGGGGCTGAAATATGTTATGTTAACTCAATTGGGGAATTAGCTGATATGCTTGAAGAGGTGAATGAAGGTAACAGACTTGATGAAAGGAGGGAGGAAGACCAAATGAAGCTTATGCTTATAGAAGAAGGAGGAAGTGTGATCGATAAATTTTATGTAAACAATTATTCCATGGAAGCAGAGAAAAGGATCATTAATATCATTAAAGAATCCAGGAATGTGAAGGACCAATACCTAAATCCTCCGGAGGAAGAAAAAAGTTTACATAATATTATAATCTCTTTGAGGTCCGAAGATATTCCTTTAGTTAAAAACAGGTCGATATTTGAAGTATTAAGAGAAGGAGCCTATGGTCTGCATCTTGGAGGTTTAAATGATTCCCAAAGTATATTTGATTTTTCCGAGTTAAACTTTTCTCAAAAAAACCGGCCTAAAAAGTCCGGGGAGGGAAATATACCCTTTTTGTGCGATGAACTTTTCAGCGGGGAGGTAAAGCTTCCGTTATGGGCAGGGTAAGGTATATAGAGGTATATATTCCCCAGATAGCTAAGAAAATGGATCTGAAATGTGAAGAGGATATAACCGTAAAATGTCTTTTGAAAAAGTTGAAGCTCTTTTGCAAAGTGGAGGGTGGTGAGGGAATAATGACATCCCTTGAAATGAAGTCGTTTATGGATCCTGAAAAAAATCTTAAGGAGGAGGGGGTGAGGGACGGAGACCGTTTTGAGATATTCTATCTGACTGAATAGGGATGGACTGAAGAAAGTGGGTGATATAATGGGCATATTTAAAGCTGATTATAAAGAGATGCTTCTGATCATAGGAAGGCTGGATGAGATATTAAATAAGCTTACAGAAGAGCTTGAACTCTTGAAGGAAGCTCTTTTAAGACTGGATATAACCTGGAAGGGAGATGCAAATATCAGTTTTATGGCAGCAATGTTTAAGGATATAGAAAGAATAAGGGCTATCACAGATAATCTTGTTAACTTTTCGGAATCCTTAAAGAGGGGCCTAAGGCTCTATCAGGAAAATGAGGAAAGGGTGGAAAAAAGGATAATGGAGGCAAGAATATGAAGGTAATTAGATCAAGACAGGACATTGAGATGGATTTTATGAGAGCCTGTAAACAGTCAGAGGAGCTAATGGAGATATCATCAGGACTTGTTAAGCTGGCAGGCTCCGGACTTGAGGATACAATGCTTCTTTTAAGGAGAAGCTACAGAGGCAGCCTGGCAGATCTGTTTTATAAAAAAGCAGACAGGATCAAGGAGGAGCTTATGGAGGATGCAGAGGAGCTTTCAAGGGTTGCAGGGGCAATATATTCAATGGCAAACCTTGTATACGAGTCTGAAATGAAGGCGCTGTTAACCTTAGGTTAAATAAGATATAAAGGAGGATAAAAAATATGGCATTTTTTCAGGTAACATCAAATGAATTAAGGAATAAGGCAGAGGAATTAAAAAATCTTAATAACAGCTTTATGTCCCAGACACAGGCTTTGCAGAACACAGAAGAAAACCTTAAGTCAATGTGGGAGGGTGAAGCTAATAATGCTTTTCATAATGCCTTTGTAAGGGACAGGGAGCAGATGGAAAATTTCAGAAAGGTAATAGATCAGTATGTGGAAACTCTTTTGTTGATCGCTAAAAAGTATGAGGAAGCAGAAACAAGAAATATAGCAACTGTCAGCACAAGAAGCTATTAAATCAGATAAAGTCTGAAAAAAGGAAAAGTAAAAGAATAAAATGGATAAAAGGAGGAGAAGGATATGGAAGGAATATTAAAGGTAACACCGGAAAAACTAATACAGGCATCAGGAGAGTTTTCTCAGACAGGCAAGACAATAAGCTCTCTTACCGCAGAAATGATCACTATTGTCAACAGCCTGAAGAATATCTGGCAGGGAGAGGCAGCAGACAGCTACAACAGCAGGTTTTTCTCTCTGCAGGATGATATAGAGAAGATAAATCGAATTATACAAGAGCATGTAAATGATCTTAATGAAATGGCAAGAGAGTATCAGAATGCTGAAAGTGCAGGTATGGAGGCCAGCAGTATGCTTATGAATGATGCGGTAAACTGATTTTTAAGGAAATAAAATTAAATTAAAGCAGGGAAGGAGGAAAAGCCCGGTTTTATTTAAAGCCGGGGGACATTCAAATATCACATGGAAGGATTTAGCGAGGAAGAATTGATTCTGTTAAATAACTATATTTATATGGATTGTTCGGTGAACTATTCCGGTATAGATGAAGCCTTAGAGGCATACGGAAGGAAGAAAGATGGAAAAAGGATATTTGATCCCGGGGATTTTCCTCCTTCTGCAGGTGGAGGAATGAAGGGTGAGGATGCAGCTCTTGTATTTCAGAAGTTGAATAAGGCTATGGAGAAGGGAGGCTCCCTTGAGGGAGTAAGGATAACGAGAAGCCTTAATGAAGGAAATGTCCGTGGCCTTTGTTTTGAAAAACCCAATGGAGAGGCTGCCGTCATATTCAGAGGGACGGGAGGAAGCTATGAAGCCTGGGAGGATAATCTGGAGGGCCAGTATATAAAGGATACCGATATGCAGAGGATAGCTGCGGATTTTATTAAATATGACTGCGGAGGCTATAAAAACCTGACTGTATCGGGACATTCAAAGGGTGGAAATCTGGCTCAGTATGTCACTGTTGTCTGTGGGGCGGGAATAAGCAGATGTGTCTCATTAGATGGACAGGGCTTCAGCAGGGATTTTATTAAAAAGTATGAGAAGGAGATAGAAGAGGCATCGGAAAAAATAAGCTCTATCTGTGCCTATAATGATTATGTTAATATACTTCTTACTTCAATAGCCGGTGAAACCGTGTATATGAGGAACAAGAATAAAGGCCCTGTAGGAGCTCATTCAAGCTTTTCTCTTTTAGAGCATGGAGAGTTTGACGAGGAAGGCAGGGTGATAAGAGATCCCGGAGTCAGTCAGGGCTTTTTAGCTAAGGCTTTAGATGCTATTACCGATGATATCACCTTAAGGCTTGAGGAAATGCCGGGGGAGGGAAACAGTGCCTTTACAGGACTGCTTGGAGCTCTTGTGGCAAATGCCATGTGTTCTGAAAAGGAGGAAAATGATATTGATGAGGACGCTATGATAAGAAGTGCTGTGGGCAGGGTCTATGAATATGTGGATAAGACCTTTCATTTAGGGCTGACGGATCACAATGATATAAAGCTTAAGGCTGATAGTATTTACAGTGACAGCGGGAAAATGTCAGAAAGCCTTACAGATCTGAATAAAAAGATCCTAAAAATGGAAAATGATATGGAGAGGATAAATATGATAGAAAGAAATCTGAGCGGGGATATAATCGCGGGTCTCTGCCTGTCTGTGTCAATGAGTTCGGTTAAAGAAAGAATTTCAGAGGATATAGACAAGCTTGAAAAAATAAGCAGCTGTCTGAATGATATGAGGATAATGTATCAGAATACCGAAAAAAGGGTATGCGAGCTTGCGGATGGTTGAAAGTCTAAAGCTCCTCATAGGAAAGAGAAAGCTTGTTAAAAAATGCCTTTACCATAGAGTCCCATTTTTCGTACAGAGTTTTGTCAAGAGTAAATACTGAAAGTGACATAGCTGTGGTTACAAAAAGAGACCCTTCGCTGTATTTAATGTTTATACAAAGTCCCTGTATATCTTTTAGACCTATATTTTCCACTCTTGAGGAGCTGAGAAATTTTAAGACATTTTCAGGGGCAAGATAAAATTCAAAGCTGAAATAAGTGGGAGTCTTATCTCCCTTTATGATTGAAAGACAGTGAGTCTTTAAAAGCTTCCATCTAAGCATTGAGTCAGAAAAGATCCGGTTTTCATCCTCAGCTTCCTTTTTCAGCTGCAAAAGCTCATCCTTTGTATAATAACCTTCGTTAATATGCCCGTCTATGATAAATACGGCATTTGTCTTAATGACCGCCTCTTTTAAGAGAAACTGGTCAAAAGCCCTGGAATTGCTTTGTAAAAGAAGGGACATGAAATGTTTGATATCTTTAATACACAGTTTAATCATAAATTTATTATAGCATAAATCATGCTTACGTGATATTATTGTTTTGTTTTTTACAAATAATTAACAGAGGAAGTAAAAGGTAAAATATTGAAGAAAGGAAGATGGTTATGGCTATAAAAATCGGAATACTGGGTTATGGAAATCTTGGAAAAGGTGTTGAATGTGCTATCAGGCAGAATGATGATATGGAGCTTTTCGGTGTATTTACCAGAAGGGAGCCTTCAGAGCTCAAGACTCTTACGGAGGGAGTAAAGGTATTTAAAGCTGAGGAAAGTGTAAAATATAAAAATGATATAGACGTTATGGTCATATGCGGAGGCTCTGCCACAGACCTTCCAAGGCTCACACCGGAATATGCAAAAGACTTTAATGTAATTGATTCTTTTGATACACACGCAAGGATACCCGAGCATTTTGCCAATGTGGATGCAGCTGCAAAGGCAGGAGGAAAGATTGCTATGATCTCTGTAGGTTGGGATCCGGGAATGTTTTCTCTTAACAGGGCATATGCCAATGCCATACTGCCTGATGGAGCAGACTATACTTTTTGGGGCAAGGGAGTAAGCCAGGGACATTCTGATGCTATAAGACGTATAGAAGGGGTTTGTGATGCAAGACAATATACAATTCCCATAGATAAGGCACTTGAAGCTGTCAGAAAGGGAGAAAATCCTGAACTCTCCACAAGAGAAAAGCATAGAAGAGAGTGCTTTGTGGTTGTTAAAGAAGGTGCCGACAAGGCAAGGATAGAAAAAGAGATAGTCACAATGCCAAATTATTTCGCGGATTATGATACAAGCGTTCATTTTATCAGTCAGGAAGAGCTTGACAGAGATCATAAGGGTATACCTCATGGTGGTTTTGTAATTAGAAGCGGAGTGACAGGATTAAAGAAAGAAAACAGACATATCATAGAATACAGTCTGAAGCTTGACTCAAACCCGGAATTTACCTCCAGTGTGCTTTTAGCTTATGCAAGAGCAGCTTATAGAATGAATAAGGAAGGTATGAAGGGATGTAAAACTGTCTTTGATGTTGCACCGGTTTACCTTATGAAGGAGGATCCGGATTTTATGAGGGCTCACATGCTTTGACAGGATAATAGCTGTCATAGTGCTGATGAATCTGCCTTTGGAGCTCTTGTCAGCCTTCAGGGAGAAGCTTGAGGAGCTCAGAAATATAAACGAGAATATGCCGGGGGTAACCTATGGTTTTGCAAATGCCTATTCAAAGGAGGAGTATCCTGAGACCTTCAGAGAGGCTGATGACTGGTTATACTCCCATAAGAACAGGAAAAAAGTGGGAAGATAGAAGACAGAAAAAAATATCAGAAAACAAAACAGGAGGAAGGCACTCATTAAGAGTTGCCTTCCTCAATTTTTATCTTTCCTTTTTTCAGATAATCCTTTGCTTTTGAATATTTAAGAAGTGAAAAACGGAACTTTTGTCCATCCTCTGTAATAAGAGAACCGGGATGCAGTTCCTTTACACAGTTTAAATTTACAAAGTCCTTCTTACAGGGCAGCATGCATTCATAAGCTAAAAGCATTTGAGAGAACTGAGCCATATTTTCTGTACAGATCAAAACCCTTCCGTCAGCCAAATGAACCTCCGTTTGAAAATACTTGTCACGGTTTATGGCATAAGAAAAATTAATATAAGGAGTAAAAACCGTGTTGCCCTTACATCTGATCTCAATAAGGGGGATCTTTTTCTCGCTCTTTTTCTCCACCATATCAACAAGATCCGTAATATCCTGTTTATATAGGGGTTTCTTCATATAGAGAAGACCCTCGGGTCTGTCAGGCTCCTCCTCATAATCAATGGTATCTGAGCACATAACTATAGTGGCTTCTATACCAAGATCGATTATGGCCCTTGCAAGTCCTATACCGTTATAGTCCGGATCAGATGTAATATCAATAAGGAAGAGGTCGTACCTGTAAGGAGTTTTCATAAGGGCATTACAGCTTCCGAAGGAATCTACATATATGGTCTTTCCCTCAGCTTCTCTTTTTGAATGTTCTCTGTCAAATAAACGTTCGAATTGTTTCCTGTCTGCAACGTGATCGTCACAGATTGCAATATATAGAGCCAATTTTCACCTCACATAAAACTTAATTTAAAGGGATGAAGAAAGAAAATAACTGCAGCAAGCAAAAGCTGAATAAGCAGTATAAGGGGAATGCCGATATAAAATTTTGGCTTAAGGGTCTTGTGTCTGAATACAAACATTCCTATAAGAGCGCCTATGGATCCCCCGAATAAGGCAAAGGTTATCAGAGAACTCTCGGAAATACGCCAGGCTCCCCGTTTCGCCCTTACCTTATCCATGCCAAATGCAAAAAAAGCAGCTATATTTATTACAGCAAGATAGATTAGTATTATTTTAACAGCTCCCATGGGATCATACCATCATACTTATTTTTCAAGGGACTGAAGCTTCATAGCACGAACCTTGCTTGAAAGACCAAAGAGGTTGATAAATCCTGAAGCATCCTTGTGGTCGTAAAGGTCTCCGGTGGTGAAGCTGGCAATATCCTCATCATAGAGAGAGTAAGGAGATTTGGTTCCGGCTTTGATTATATTTCCCTTATAGAGCTTGAACTTTACTTCTCCGGTAACATAACGCTGAGTGCTTTCTATGAAGGCCTGAACAGCCTCTCTTAAAGGAGTGAACCACTTTCCTTCATAAACGATCTGGGCAAGCTTTGATCCCATATCCTTTTTAAGGGCATAAGTGTCACGATCAAGTATCAACTCTTCAAGCTGCTGATGAGCCTCCATGAGGATGGTTCCTCCGGGAGTTTCATATACGCCGCGGCTCTTCATTCCAACCACACGGTTTTCTACTATATCGATTATTCCGATACCATGCTTTCCGCCCAGGCGGTTAAGCTCTCTGATAATATCGGAAACCTTCATTTCTTTTCCGTTTATACTCTTTGGAACGCCCTTTTCGAAGGTCATTGTAACATATTCTCCCTCATCGGGGGCCTCCTCGGGAGTTACTCCAAGAACAAGGAGATGCTTATAATTGGGTTCATTTGCCGGATCCTCAAGCTCCAGACCCTCATGGCTTATATGCCAGAGATTTCTGTCTCTTGAGTAGCTGCTGTCGGCAGAGAAGGGAAGCTTAATGCCATGATCCTCGCAGTATTTGATCTCAGATTCACGGGAATCCATTGTCCATTTATCATCACGCCATGCAGCGATTATCTTAAGATCAGGTGCCAAAGCCTTGAATCCGAGTTCAAATCTTATCTGATCATTCCCTTTTCCGGTGGCTCCGTGGCAGATCGCAACAGCATTTTCCTTCCTTGCTATTTCCACCAGTCTCTTTGCTATAACAGGACGAGCCATTGATGTTCCGAGAAGATACTTGTTCTCATAAACGGAATATCCCTGGACACAGGGAACAATATATTCATCACAAAATTCATCAACCACATCTTCTATGTAAAGCTTTGAAGCTCCGCTTGCCTTGGCTCTTTCTTCAAGACCGTCAAGTTCACTTTCCTGACCACAGTCAATACATACACAGATAACTTCATAATCATAATTTTCCTTTAACCAGGGAATTATGGCTGTAGTATCAAGCCCCCCGGAATAAGCAAGTATTACCTTGTCCTTCATTTATATTTCCTCCCTTAGACTAAATGTTTTATTGTGAATCTTCACACGCTGACATCTGTAAATATACATCATGTGAGGGTATAATGCAATACTGACAAAAGGGTATGCAGCTTGTAAAAAGCCCATAAAATACGTAAAAAAGAGGAAAATTTTGTTTTTTTGTTAAATATAAGAAGATTCTCTTTTAAGAGGGTATGTAAAAAAAGGTCAGTATGTGATAAACTGTAAGGCAGTGCAAAAAATTATAAAGGAGACTATGATGATAAAGGTTGGAATAATCGGTGCAACAGGCTATGCCGGAGGAGAGCTTGTAAGGATCCTCTTAAATCACAAAGAAGCGGAAATAAAGTGGTATGGTTCGAAGAGCTATATAGATCAGAAATATTCTGATATCTACAGAAATATGTTTAAGCTTGTTCCGGATATATGCAAGCCGGATGAATTAAACAGGCTTTGTGAAGAGGTAGATGTTATCTTTACCGCAACTCCCCAGGGCTATCTGGCCTCTCTTCTGAACGAAGATATCTTATCCAAATGTAAAATAGTGGATCTTAGTGCCGATTACAGACTTAAGGACCTTAGTATATATGAAAAGTGGTACAAGATAGAACATAAGTCCCCGGCCTTTTTGAGTGAGGCAGTATACGGTCTCTGTGAGATAAACAGAGAGCTTATAAAGAAGGCAAGGCTTGTGGCAAATCCCGGATGCTATACCACCTGCTCCATATTAGCTGTCTATCCTTTACTGAAGGAAGGACTTATAAAAAAGGATTCGATCATAATAGATGCAAAGTCCGGAGTATCGGGAGCAGGGAGAGGAGCCAAGGTGGCTAATCTTTACTGTGAAGTTAATGAGAGCATGAAGCCCTACGGTGTCACGACCCACAGACATACACCGGAAATCGAAGAGCAGCTTTCCTATGCTGCCGGAAGTGAGCTTAAGGTTCTTTTTACACCTCATCTTGCACCTATGAACAGGGGTATACTGGCAACTGCTTATGGAGATTTAAATGAGGGAGTTACAGAGGATGATGTAAGGAAGGCCTATGAGAAGTATTATAAGGATGAGTACTTTATAAGGATACTTGAAAAGGGTTCCCTGCCTGAGACAAGATGGGTGGAGGGAAGTAATTTCTTTGATGTAAATGCGGTTATAGATGAAAGAACAAGAAGAGTTGTTATGATGGGGGCTCTTGATAATCTGGTAAAGGGAGCTGCCGGTCAGGCTGTGCAGAATATGAATATAATGTTCTCCTGTGAAGAGAATGAAGGACTTAAGCTGGTGCCTTGTTTTCCTTAAGTTTGTAAAGCTTAAGCTAAACAGGTTTTGGGAGTGGATCATGTGTGATATAAGGATTATGACGATTGAAGATTATGATGAAGTGAAAAAACTCTGGATGATGATACAGGGCTTTGCAATAAGGAGCATTGACGATTCCAAAAAGGGAGTTGAGAAGTTTTTAAAAAGAAATCCCGCAAGCTCAGTTGTTGCTTTTGAAGATGGACGGCTGGTGGGCTGCATTCTGTGCGGTCATGACGGAAGAAGGGGCTGCTTTTATCATGTTTGCGTACATCCTGACTACAGGCTTATGGGTATAGGTACCCGTATGGTCACAAGAGCCATGGAGGCACTTAAGGATGAAGGGATCAACAAGGTGTCACTTATAGCCTTTACCAAGAATGATGTGGGGAATGCTTTTTGGAAAAAGATAGGCTGGACAAGGAGAGAGGATCTTAATTATTATGACTTTACTTTAAACAGTGAAAACATAATAAGGTTTAACAGCTGATCTTTATCCTGCAAAGGTGGAAAATAAGAATTCCGAAAAAGTAAATAAGATATAAAAGTTTGGAGATGTTCATTTGAGTAGAGGAAACAAAGGTCAAAAAAACGTAACAAAAGGTTTGGCACATATTAAAGAAATAAGAGGATCTAAAAGCCTTTATGGGGCTATGCTCTGGGTTACTCTTGTGCCCCTTATAGTATATGGGATCGTGGTCACAGGTTATATATCCTACACTCTGACAAAGGATGTTAAGGCTGAGGCAAAAAGCAATCTTAAGAATGTGGCATACACGGTCATGGAGACCTATGACAATCTTTATGAGGGAGATTATAATGTGGTCACCTACGGGAATGAGGTTGATTTTTATAAAGGAAACAATGATCTCACCGATAGTTATAAAATGCTTGATTCCATTCATGAAGATACAGGGGTGGATATTTCTCTTTTCTTTCTTGATACAAGGCTTCTTACTACCCTTTTGGATTCTGAAGGAAACAGATTTCTAAAGACGGGAATCAATCCTGCCATAGTAAGTGAAGTTGTTATGGGAAGAAAGGATGCTTTTTATGACAATATCATTATTGGAAATGAAAGCTATTATGCCTATTATCTTCCGCTTATGTCTGAGGATGGGGACACGGCACTTGGTATGATAGGAGTTTCAAAGCCGGCTTTTGAGGTTTCAAAGATGGCTATGTCGGCAGTATTAAAAAACGGTATTATCATAATTTTGGCTTTGATCATTACTGCAATACTGATAATGAGATTTACTTCCGGTATCATTGTGGTGATACAAAAGATCATGAAATTCACAAATGAGATAGCTAACGGGGACCTTTCCACAGAGCTTGATCCTGCCGTGGCCAACAGGAGTGATGAGCTGGGAGAGATGGGCAGGCTTGTGACAAAGCTTAGAGCTTCTCTCAGGAGACTTATTGAAAGAGATGCCCTTACGGGTATATTTAACAGAAGATATGCGGTAAATAAGCTGACAGAGTTTAAAAATGATGGTATAAGATATTCGGTCACCATAGGAGATATAGACTTTTTTAAGAAATTTAACGACCGCTTCGGACATGAATGCGGTGATGTGGTATTGAAAGAGGTTGCAAGAGTATTAAGGGAAACAATGGCTCCTTATGGCTATGCCACCAGATGGGGCGGGGAGGAATTTTTGCTCATATTTGATAATATGGAGCTTGCTCAGGCCGGCCTTGCAACGGAAAAGGTTTTAGATAATATAAGAGCTCTTAAGGTTGAGCATGAAGGGATAGTTCATAGCGTTACAATGTCCTTTGGTGTAGCTCAGTGTAATAATGCCCGCAGTATGGATGAGGATATCAATGCGGCGGATCTTTTGCTCTATGAGGCAAAGGAAGGCGGAAGAAACAGAGTGGTA
>JAILBX010000074.1 GCA_024680675.1 Lachnospiraceae bacterium
GGAAACCTTATGCAGATTAAGCATGGTAAGGATCTCAAGCTCGGAATTCTCATAGCTTGAAGAATACATAAGGCTTTCCTGATAACGTTCAAAAAACCTCTCTCCCCACTTCTGAGGAACATGCTCGGAAGCCCCAAGCATGCCGATATATATGATATTTGCAATCTTATGATAGTCGGCAAGATGAAAAAGACGTTCCCAGTCCATCTTCATTGATTTTTTGGTAAAGTCTTTTTGCTTTATCACCGATCCCACAAGATCCACAAGGTACCGTCCTTCAAAAACTGTACGATTCATGCTTCTTTCCTTCCTCAAAATCTCATAACTTTTTCAGATTCTTACGGGATTTCATTTATATCATTTTAACATAAAAGAATCACGGAGAAAATCTCCGTGATTCCTTAAATGGCTGTAAAAACTATAATTTTTCGTATTCTTCTAATATTACCTATAACTTTTCCCTGTAAAATGACTGGTCCCTTGCAAGCTGCATGTTTAAACGCTTGTCCTGATCCTGTAGCTCTTTTATGAGAGTCCTGGTCTTGATTCTTATCTCTTTCACAAGCTTTTCGTTAGAAGTTTCCGGTATTATGTTTTCTGGCTCAGTAAATATAAGTCTGTGTGCCATGAAAGCTGCTTTAGGTCCTGCTTCCCCCAGAAGTTGTATCCGTTCTGTTGTGTCCTGAACCTTTCTTAGCTTGTCCATCCTTTCTTCAAGGAGAAGTTCAGCCGTATAACCGTCATTGCCTGACAGAACTTCGCTTATTTCATCAGTAAGATTCTTAACATCTTTCATAAATGTATATTTTCTCTGGCAAAGGATCACAAGGTTCTCAACATCCAAAACATCTTCCATACTTACCACCGATAAAGCTTCAACCTACTACACTTGCCTGTCTTACTTCGTGTGTATCCTGAACTAATCTACTGGCACCGTCAAATCCGTCACGAAGATCCTGTATAATTTCAATGATCCTGGGTATCTCATTCACCATACGTTTTCCTGATGCCCTCACCTTTGAGACATCATATATAATGTAGTCATAAAGCCTTCTCAGATCACTGCTGACAGGAACAGACATATCAAGAGTATTTATAAGATATCTTATGATCTTAAGAGCCTTTCCCACATACTCCTCAAACATCGTCATATCTCCGTCTTCAAGAGCCATCTGTGCCTTTCTCATGTCCTTCATACACTCATCATACAAAAGAACCAGAAGCTCTACTGGAGACATGGAAAATATGCTATTTTCTTTATACTTTTCATAAGACATGCGCTACACCTTCTTCTAAAATATGTATCAATCAAATTTCTTTACTACACATTGTATATCGGCAATATTTTCAATAAGATAAGCTTGAAAGATAACTTGACTGTGTATTCATGCTGTTGATAAGTGTTTCCAGATTCGAGAACTGCTTGATGTATCTGTCCCTTTCCATCTCCAGTTTATCCTTCCATTTATCCAGCTCTTCGTTATAGCCTTTTATCTTATTGTAGATTTCGTTTTTATTCTTTGTAGCTACAAGCTTGTCAGAGCCCGCAACTTCTACAAGACGTCCATAGGAATTACCGTTTCTTGAAGCATATCTTGTGGCATAAGGTGTCATCTGGTTGTTGATGGTTGATCCGAATCCGGTATTACTATCAGATCCGCACATTAACTTTTCTACTTTGTCAGGATCCGTTTCCATGGCTTTACGGAATTTATCCTCATCAAAGCTGAGCTGTCCTCCATCAGCATGATCTGAACTCAAAGTGATACCTATACTCTCAAGATCGTTGTAATTAATACCACCGTTCAGGATATCATTCATCATTCCATGGAATTCATAAGCGAGATTACGGACTTCACCATCATTATAAAGGATTCCTTCCTTTGCTTTTTCGGTCCACTTATTGATTTCCTTTTCGGTCATCTCATCTTCCTGTTCTTCAGTAAGAGGATCATAACCGCTTGCAGGTCTCGTGGTGACGTGGGTATTAACTTCTTCAACAAGCTTATTATAGGCTTCTATAAAGCTTTTAACACGCTCTGTAGCCTTATCAACATTGGCTGAAGCCGTAAAGCTTACACTTGCATTGGCATCATAAGAGGCAACCTTACCGTCACCATCTACCTCTATATCGCCAAAGGTTCCGCTTGCAGTGATCTTAAGACCATCCACATTAAAGGTATTGGTATGGCTTGTGATCTTCACAGGTTCGGAACCACCATAACTTACATACATCTCGGCATCTTTACCGGCTGTATAATTGGATCCTGTTCCACGAAACATAGCCTCCGCTTTATCGTTAAGCTCTATCTTACTCTCTTCTCCGGTTTCCTTATCGAAGAGCATCAACTGTCCCGTACTTTCAACAAAAGTTGCCTTAACCCCTGCGTCACTCTTGTTGATAGCATTTACAAGATCATTGACAGAAGACTCCCCTGTAAGCTCAAAGGATTTTCCGTTAATGGTCATTCCGGAGATGTTCTCCTCAGAGAATCCCAGGTCGCTTAGTTTTGAAGACGCCGTTGCAGTTTTTCCTGCGGAGCTGTCATTCATTTTGCCTGAGGTTAAAACAGCCGATGAAGCCATCTGGCTTACACCCTTTACGGATACATAATCAAGAAGATTGGAGCTTCCTGATGCCGAAAGAAGTGCAGCGGAGGAGCTGTTTCCGGTTGTGGTGATAACAGACTTTGCATATAAGTCATTATTAACGATACTGGTCTTACCGGAGTAGCTCAGGTAGTCATCTTCCATATCGATCATCTTATCAGTGATACTTCTGTATGCTTCCTGACGCCATTCCTGCTTGGTTATATTCTGCTTAGTCTTGGTGATCTTATTGCTTGTATTTAATGTTAACTGTTCAATCAACGCATCACGGTCAAGGCCGGATGCAAGTCCTCCAAAACCTTTTAAGGAGGTATTTCCCAATGAGCTCGTACTTGAGCTGCTGCTTGATGATACGTTCATAAAAATGCTCCTTCATAATTAAAACAAAGACCTTCCC
>JAILBX010000082.1 GCA_024680675.1 Lachnospiraceae bacterium
GACGGAGGCACTGTTTAGGATATCACTATACTCGTTCTGATATGCTATTTCTCCAAAGGAATGACTGAAGCAGAATTCTTTAACGCAGTTTGCAAACAGCTCAAGTTCTCGGGATTCCTCTTCTTTCATAAAGGCGGATCGGTTGTTGCAGATATTAAGAAATAGGGCTTCAGGAGTCTTATCATTGATCTTTTTTGTTTCGTTATATGTGTCCTTAATAATATCTTCTTGGGTACAGTAGGCAAAATTTACAGACTCATCTTTGCTGATACGTCCGTTAAAATAAAAGGTTTGACCGTTATATCCAGTTGGGATTAAGCAAATATTTTCACTGTTGCGGTTTACGGTAAGAGGGAAGAACCAGACATGGTTTAGAAAATTCTCATCTATAGCCACACCAAGATATTTATGAAAAATATCGGTAGCGGGAAGATTATCGATTTCACTTATGGCAGTTGAGCCAAGCATTGTATTTTCTTCGAGTTTTATTTTCAGGTTGCGACCTATAGGTCTCCAGCTTTGCAGTACTTTAATGTCGATACTTAAATTTTCACCGCAGTAAACTATAGCGGATATGCCATCAGTTGTTATCTTCCTGCCAATGGAGAAGCATGCAGCATTTAGTATAATCTTCCCATTTACTATATCAGCACTTTTAGATAGCGAGCCAAAAATCGGGATATTCTTTAATTCGTTTCTTATGGTATCAATAAAGGCAACAGTGTCGATTAACTGATTGGCATAGCAAAATTCAATTCCTTTTATATTTTCAATTTCTTTAATCTGCTTTAGAAAGGCAATGGCAACATCCTTTTCACTGCCACGCTCACAGGTAATCTGAAAGGGGAAAAAATCACTGTTTTCGGCAATGAGCACGTTTATCCTTACAGAATTTTTAGGAGTATTTTTGTTGACAACAGGAAACTCTGTTATTCCAATCCTAGGAACATCAGGCATTGTGCTATCGAGTAGCGCTGTAATGATTTCTGTCTGTTCTAGGCTTATATTGGATACATATATATGCAATAGAACATTAGATGGCGAATTGTATGAAACAGATGATTTGATATTATGCAGATTTTCTACGGCTTCATAGAAATCTCCATATGTGAAATTAATCTGACGCATCGGATTTTCAGTCTTAATTTATTCTTATTTTTATTGGAGATGAAAGAAACAAGATGTTCCTTAATTTCACCAAGATTACGCTTTAAACAGGTCTATGTATCTTAAAGACAATAACCAATAACTTTTAAAGTAACCTAGATTTTAATTATACTATTTTAAAAAACTGTCTTTATCTTTACATGCTGTTTTTTATTTCCTTATCGAAAAATAAGTTATGTATGAAAGCAGACATAAAGTCGGTGAAGACTGACAGTAAGCGTTTGTCCACTGTCGGTCGGTCATACTGGTATTTATACTTTGTATATGATTATTTCTGGCTCTTTGCTTTAGATAGTTTTTTTAGCATTTCACTGAATTCCTTAATGTCCACATCTTCAAACAGTTCCTGTATAGTATGGAGCTGACTTTTTACATCATCAGCCATTGGTGGGAATTTAGGATCAATATCCTTGATGGTATCTCTGACCAGCATTGCTATAAGCATGCGGGTGTACCATTTATTGTCAGCAGGCAGCACATACCACGGAGCATATTTTGTAGATGATCGGGAAAGCATGTCACTATAAAGATCCTGATACTGGTCCCAGTACTGACGCTCGCGGATATCAGATAAGTCAAATTTATAATGCTTTTCAGGATTTATAATTCTCTCCGCAAGTCTCTGTCGCTGTTCATCTTTTGATACATGCAGGAATATTTTTATCATCTTAAAGCCATTCTGATAAAGATATTTTTCCCAGTTACAGATTTGTTCATATCGGTCTTTCCAGATATCAGCATCATTTTTGATTTCATCCGGTAGTGTCCCCTTATTTAGCAGGTTGTGTAGTCTAACAGTTACCACATCCTCGTAATGGGAACGATTAAAAATGCCGATTACACCTCTAGGCGGCAAGGCTTTGTTGATTCGCCACAGGTAGTCGTGATCAAGCTCTTCTGTAGATGGTGCTTTAAATGAAACAATAGATAGACCTGCAGGATTAACTTCAGAAAATACTCTTTTTACGGCACTGTCCTTACCTGCGGCATCCATTCCCTGAAAAAGGATGATAACTCCATGCCTGTTTTCGGCCCATAGTTTTTCCTGTAAAGCACAAATTTCCTGAGTAATGGCAGGGAAGAGTTTCTGTTCAACTTCTTCCCGTTTTACTTTAGAATCAGCCTTTGTTGAAAAATCTTTGAGATTAACTTTGGATTTTTCCTTAATTAAATATGGCGTTAGAGATATTTTCATGATTGTATCCTAGGTTGTAAATTTACCTGTTTAGGATACGCAAAAAACAAAATAAAAATGTTGATGAATCCCAAATTTATCAGAATAGTGAAAAAATTTTTAATTCTGATTTATAATTTTGCGACGCATTTTGGCTAAATGACGTTCAAACTGTCCATCACTTATGTAGCCTGCAAGAACATACTGGATAAAAACAGGTACGGGGCATGAAAAAAAACTCAGCTTTTCTTTATACACAGTAAGTAGTGAATCTGGCAGGACCATGTAGGCTACACGAAATCCTGGGGCTATACTTTTGGTGAAAGTGTTTATATATATCACATGTCCTTTTTTATCAATCTGGTATAAAGTATCAATAGGCTTATAGAAAAAATCCACCTCT